>NZ_LZMO01000136.1:0-2303 GCF_001665715.1 Gordonia sp. 852002-10350_SCH5691597 | reverse complement strand
GTGTCGACGGGGCCGTCGAATTGCACACTCGGCGCGATCGGCGCGTGGACGGAGAGTTCGGACACGATGTCGAGGACGCGACGCCGCAACGTCGCGGTGTCGTGGTGTCCGGAGACGGTCTGCAGGTCGAAGATCGAGGTGCGGATCTGCGCAATCGTGCGGTCGAGGTCGGTCATCACCTGTTCGAGCCGCTCGGCACGCGCAGCGTCGTCGAATCGTCCCACTGAACCGGTGCCACCTGCCGCGAGCATGGTCTGTATCGACATGCCGATCGCGAATAGTCGCTGGATCACGTGGTCATGCAGGTCACGGGCGATTCTGTGGCGGTCAGAGAGCACCTCGAGGTCGCGCGCGACCTGCTGTTGCTCCGCGTACACCATCGCCAACGACGCCACTTCGGAGACTCCGGCGAGACCCGACGCCTCCTCGGGCTCCCACACCGGCTCGTCGGCATGCGTGATCACGATCCACCCGAACGCCCCCGAAGCACGCGCCAGCGGCTGCACCGTCGCCCAGCGAGCACCGCGTCGGCCGAGAGCGGGCGAGAGATCGGCTATCGGCACGATCGACATCCCAGTCCCCGCCGGCGCCGCGAAGTCCGCGGGATCGATCTTGAGCGGGCCGCCGGTGTGACCGCTGAGCACGATGTCGTCGCCGCTGTCGGTCTCATCGCTCAGGATGAGGACGTCCGTGGCACCAACCAGGTCCGCCACATCCGCACACATCCGAGAAAGCGTGTCCTCCAACGCAATTCCCGAGAGCGGCTCGGAGCCACGACGCACCAGCACCTGCATCCACCGCTGTCTCGTGCGTGAGCTCTCGAACAACTGCGCATTGTCCACGGCGATTCCGGCGGCTACCGCGAGCACCGCGATCAGCGCTTCGTCGAGCGCCGAGAACTCGTCGGCGCCACGTTTCTCGGTCAGGTAGATGCGGCCGAAGTTGGAGCCGCGGATGATGATCGGAGCACCGAGGAACGTCGTCATCGGCGGATGGTTCGGCGGAAAGCCCACCGACGCAGGGTGTTTCGCCAGATCCGGGATGCGCAGGATATTGGGGTCGTTGATCAGGACCCCGAGCACGCCCTTGCCGACCGGCAGCGATCCCATCACAGACCGCTCTTCGGGGGAGATCCCCGTGTACACGAACTCCGACAACCCTCCGTCGGGACCGCGCACACCCAACGCGCCGTAGCGAGCATCGACGACTCCGACAGCGACCTCGACGATCCGCTGGAGGGCTTCGTCGAGATCAAGTCCCTGCCCGACAACGAGAACGGCCTCGAGCAGATCACGCAGGATCGCCGGATCGTTGACGCCGTGTTCGCGCAGGATCTCGAGCACCTGCGCAACATTGCTCCCGACCATCACGTCTCCTTCGACTCACAGGCGCGCACAAACCGCGCGATGGACGCCGGCACCGCCGCCGGGTGGACATGCAGATACGAGGCGTGGACATTCGACGTCGCCACGCCGTGCACACCCGGCGCGCCGTGATGGTCACGCCACGCCCACGCAGGCGTACCAGCGTCGAGTTCGACGACGCTGCGGTGGAATTCGTGCCCGGTGACCCGTTCACCCGCCCGGTAGATCACCGAATCCGACACCGCCACAGCGTCGCGATATCCGAGGGTGAGCGAGGGGCCGAATCGGCCGACCCCGTCGATGACGCCGGTCATCGGATGCCCGTCGAGCTCCAGCGTGAGGTACAGCAGACCCGCGCACTCACCGTGAATGGGTCCGGTCGCGCGGTTCAGCGCCGCGATGTCTTCTCGCAGTTCATGATTGGCCGCCAGCTTGTCAGCGTGTTCTTCGGGGAACCCCCCTCCGACGACGAGTCCTGCTGTGCGCTCGGGCAATCGGTCGATGAGCGGATCGAACTCGACGACCTCGGCGCCTGCCGCGCGTAACAACTCCGCGTGCTCGGCGTACCCGAAGGTGAACGCGGCACCCGCAGCGATCGCGACGACGGGACTGCCAGAGTGAGGACGAGCAGAGTGGGGACGACCAGGGTGGGGACGTGCGGATTGCGCGCCCACTCCCGCGTCTGCGATGGCGTCGGCCGCCGACCACGGCTCCGACAGCGTTACGCCTCCCGATTCCGCGAGCGCGACGATCGCCGCGAGATCCAGTGCTGCGCCGACCATTTCCGACATCGCGTCGACAGCTTCGACGGCCTCGACCGACCTCTCGGCGGCGGGGATCAGCCCCAGGTGGCGAGAGGGCACCTGAAGGCGCGAGTCGCGACGCAAGACCCCGAGGACAGGCATCCCGACTCGCGCACACGCCTGTCGCAGCACCGCC
>NZ_LZMO01000135.1:0-17150 GCF_001665715.1 Gordonia sp. 852002-10350_SCH5691597 | reverse complement strand
CATCGCCGCGCCGAGTCCACAAGACCTCGAAATCGCCGAGACTGACGTGAGTGCGCCGACGCGGAGCGAGAGCCGTCCACAGCAGGAGGAGGCCCACGATGATGAAACCGACTGCCGCAGCCCACATCCAGTCCTGCCATGTTGCGCCGTCGAGCCAGTCGGCAGCGGCCTGCAGCCACCGCGTGCCCGACACCCAACCCGCCTCGACGAGCAGGTCGTGGATGGCGACCGCGACCAATGCGAGCAATGCGACGCCGATGATCACGCCGGACACAACGGATTTCGGCCCTGCTGCCGGGACGAAGACCTTGCCCTTGTGGGTGTCAGCGGTCCGCGCCTCGATGGCGGCGCGCTCGTCCTTGCCCCCTGTGAACTTGCCCCCTGTGAACTTGCCCGCTGTGTTCTCGTCCTTTGGGGCGGCGTCCGGCGTGGTCGTGCTCATGACTCCTCCTCATCGCTGTCGGTGACCCGCTCGCCGCGGGTGTCCCGACCCTCCGGCGATACTTCGGAAACTTCCGATGGGGTCGTCGGGTTCGGGATCTCGACAAACCCTGCGCGACGGCTCTTCGCCTGCGCCGTCGTCACGATCTCGGCGACTGTCACATCCACCCGTCCCGGGCGAACTCCGGTCAGTCGAGTGACCTCTGCCGCGACGTGATCGCGGACCTCGGCACACACCGCGGCGACGGCGCACGGCCACAGAAGCGCGACCGTGAGTGTGATGGTCGGAGCGGTCTGCGACATGTCCGTCGACGCGGACGGATACCCACCCGAGAGTGGGTTGAGCGCGTTCAGTACCGACGCACCCTTGCCGTCGGATTCGATCACCCCGTCTACCCCGAGTGCGGCTCGTTCTGCGATCTTCTCGCCGACACGGTCGTCGAGAACCAGACTTCCGCGAGCGCCCGGATCGGACGCGTCGGCAGCCTCCGGCGACAGGGCCGGCGCTGCCGTCCCGACCGCCGACGCGCCTAGATCGCCACGGGTGACGGTGACTGCATCAGCCACGGTTCCGGCTCTTCAGCAATCGACCGAGATCGAGCACACCGTCGCGGTGTAGCCCGATGATGAGTCCCACCGCTCCGAGCACGATGGCCAGGATGAAGCCGGTGAAGCCACCGGTCGTCGCCGCGAGTGCGAGGAGCAATCCGACAATCAGACCGATCACCGCGTTGTTACTCATCGTTGTTCACCTCTGTTGATCGAGTTGGATGTGCCTGCGTCGATGTATTCGCGACGGGGATGTCACCGATGGGAATGTCGCCAACGGGAATCTCCCCAGCTGGTGTATCCCCGCCTGCTGTGGTCCCGGGTTCGGCGCGAGACTCGGCGGGTCCGACCGAGATGTCTTCGACGACCACCGAAACGGGCACGCCCGCTACCTGCGACGCGGCTGTGACAACCTCGTCGGCGACCGCACGCAGGTCGTGGTTGACGTCGACGACGATGTGCACCTCGCCCGAGTCGTCGGACATGCGCACACCGCTGACCCGGCCACCGGGCAGGTACGTGGCGACCTCGCCGAACACTCCGGCGTGCAAACCCGTGACACCGGGCACCGCTAGCGCCGCCGCGGCGACCTGCTGCGCCACCGACCCCGCTCCTGCCTCGGAGCCGGCAATCGACGTATCGAGATCGCCCGCGGCCACGCTCGACTGCGACGACCCCGCTTGCTGCGATCCCGATTGGGAGGACTCAGACATCACTGGACCCGCGGCGTGCTCGACGAGTCGTCGTCGTCATCGTCGCCGAAGTGGATGTCGTGCACGGTGACGTTCACCTCCGTCACCTCGAGGCCGGTCATCTGCTCGATCGAGGTGATCACGTTGCGCCGGATGGCCGCCGCGAGTTGGTGAATGGCGACGCCGTAGTCGGCGACGATCGAAACGTCGACAGCGGCCTGCCGCTCCCCGACCTCGACGTTGATGCCCTGAGTGGTGCTGGTGCCCGTACCCGGGATCACCTCGCGGACCTTGCCGACCATGCGTTCGGTCGTGCCGCCGACGTCGTAGACGCCGTTGATCTCGCGCGTCGCGATACCTGCGATCTTGGCGACCACCTGGTCGGCGATCGACGTCTTGCCACGCTCTCCGGCGGGCGCAACCTTCTTGGAGGCGTCGGCCAGTGCGACGGCGCTGCTGCTCTTGGCGCCCTCGGTGCCTGTCGTGCCCGACTGGTTGCTTGCGGTTCCTGTGGCTGCGTTCTCGGCCATGACGCTCCTCTTTCCTTATTCTCATCCGATATGGACGGTCAGACGACGCGCCCCGACAACCTCGAACGCTCGCGCCGACCTTTCGGCACGCCGTCCGGGGGTAACCGGGACGGGGAGCAATGAAGGCGGGATCTTTGACCCGCTTCCTCATCGCGCCCGTATAAGGTCAGTCGTAGTGAATCCGATATCTGCACGCGTGAATTCGCGTGACGCCGGACACAGTGACGAGTCACCGTCGGCGGCGGGCCTACATTCCGGCGCGCCGCGTCCGTCGCTGCGCTCCGCTCCCGGTCCGTCATCGCCCGCTCCCGCGTTGAGCGACTTCTCCGAGGATGAGCTCGCCGCCGCCGCGGCAGCCGGCGATGCCGAAGCGTTCTCAGTCCTCGTCGGAAAGCTCTCGCCCTCCCTGCTGCGCTACCTACGCCGCATGGTCGACGATCCGCAGACCGCGGAGGATCTGGCCCAGGACACGCTCCTCGACGCATGGCGCGGACTCCCCGATTTCGCTTTCCGCAGTTCGTTCACAACGTGGATGTTCGGAATTGCGCATCGCAGAACCGTCGACCACTGGCGTCGACGCCGCGACATCCCGACCGCGGAAGAACGCTTCGCCGACCTCACCGACCCCCATCCCCTTCCCGCCGACGAGGTACTGCACACGTCTCTCGTCGACGCGTTGCGTCGAGAACTGGCGACCCTTCCGGAGACGTCGCGCGCCGTATGGTGGCTGCGAGAAGCCGAGGGACTCTCGCTCACCGAGATCTCGCGGGTCCTGCAGATCTCTGTCGGCTCGGTCCGCGGGCACCTGCAACGAAGTCGGCGGTACCTCGCGACCCGCCTCGCCCCGTGGCGGCCCGGCGCATCCAACGACGACGCGTCCAACGAAGCCGCAACAAACACCGAGAAACCCGGTGCAGGGCCGACAAGTACAGGGCCAACGAGTACAGGGCCGAGTCCGTTGAGAGGAGGACGACGATGACGCGAACAGGCAGGACAACGCGCGGCGCGGGTTCTCCCGACACCGACTTCGACGACCGCTACGAGAGACTCGACGACGACTCCGACGAGACCGACGCCTGGCTCGTGGAGGCGAGTCGTCGACTCGAGGAACCCGACCGCGACATCGCCCGCCTCATCTCGTCGATCACGGGAAAGCTCGGGCGAGTCCGACGCAACGGCCGCATCCTCGACACCGATGACGGCATGGTGAGCGTCAACGACCGGGTCGTCAAACAGCTGCTCGCCACACGTATCCGACACATACTTGGCCGACTCGTCGTGCTGGTGGAACTCGACGGCCCCGAGAGCCGCGATATCGGCGAGGGCCCGCGCGAGCAGGGCAGCTCGGAGAACGCTGTCAGTCGGGTGCGCATCGGCCTGATAGCCCGCTACCACGACGATCTCGTCGCCGATTCCGATCGCGTACGCGAGGTCGCCGACGACGTGTTGGCGTCGACTCTCGGTCCCTCGGCGTCTGCCACCGCACGCCAACACATCGACGTCCGGTGGCAGGATCTCTACACCAGAAATTGGATCGACTGAGCCCGAGCCCGTACGCGTGTTTCGCTCTCGCGAATGGCACGAGCGTCTATATGCTTTGCCCGACGGGTTTCTTCGTCACAACCGTCATAACGAGCGCGGCGTCTCAACGGCACGACCGCTGCGCCATCGGGATTGCTGCGTCACAAGGGATATCTGCGGGGGCCGACGCCGACAGAAAGGTCGACATGGCGGACGAAGACACGAGTGACGACAAGGTGATCGACGACCCCGGTTCGCCGACCTGGGCACTTCCCCGAGGAACGGTGGTGCTGCTGACCATCGCGGGCATCGTTGTAGCGGTGTTGGGCATCAAGTCGATCGGATCGATCGTCGGACCCGTGTTCCTCGGTCTGATCATGACCGTCGCTGTCGCTCCGGTGCCCGGCTGGTTGCGGCGCAAGGGCTGGCCCAAATGGACGGCGTTCCTCGCGACGGTCCTACTGGTCTACGGAATCATCCTCGGGCTGTTCGGTTCGGTCATCTACTGCGTAGCCCGGCTCGCGACGATCCTTCCCCAGTACAGCGACAAGTTCAACGACCTCATCGACGACGTCCAGAAAGCACTGTCCGACCACGGGATCGGAGAAGACAAGGTCAACGACATGCTCTCGCATATCGACGCGGGCAAGGTGTTCGACGTTGTTGGCGACGTAGTGTCGAGCACCGCGAACGCAGCGTCGGCCCTCATCCTGGTGCTCACCGTTCTCCTGTTCATGGCCGTCGACTCGATCAACGCTGACGAGCGTTTCGACGTTCTGAAGAGGGTCCGTCCCGACGTGGCGCACGCGTTTCAGACGTTCGCCTCGGGCACACGTAACTATCTCGTGGTCTCGACGGTGTTCGGCCTGATCGTGGCCGTCTTCGATACCGGCGCCCTGTGGCTGATGGGCATTCCGCTCCCGCTGCTGTGGGGCCTGCTCTCGTTCATCACCAACTACATCCCGAACATCGGCTTCGTGCTCGGAGTCATCCCGCCCGCGATCCTGGCGCTCCTCGACGGCGGCTGGACCCTCGCACTGTGGGTCATCGTCGTGTATTCGGTGATCAACTTCGTGATCCAGTCGGTGATCCAACCCAAGTTCGTCGGCGACTCCGTGGGCCTCACCACGACAGTCACGTTCTTGTCGCTGATCTTCTGGGCCTGGGTGATCGGTCCGCTCGGTGCGCTTCTCGCCATCCCGCTGACGCTGCTGTGCAAGTCGCTGCTGATCGACATCGATCCGTCGACCCGCTGGGCCGACGTGCTGGTCTCGTCGGGCCGACCGACCACAGACGAGGTCGAAGAGGCGCGACGGCATAACGATCGGGAGCAACGAATTCGCGAGGCGGAGGAACAGACTCTGCGTGCGGGCGACGGCGGCGAGAGCACGGCCTGACACAGGACGGTCTCCAGGTCACCGATCTGACCAGACCGGCTCTCGCTTGGCGAGAAACGCCGTCATACCCTCCTGTGCATCGCACGTCATCGCGTTGGTGGCCATCGTCGAGCTCATCGACCGGTACGCCTGGGGCTCGGATTCGTCGATCTGCTGATAAAAGGCACGCTTCCCTATCGCCAGAGTCGACTCGCTCGACGACGCGATGTGCAGCGCGAGATCGCGAACGACTATGTCGAGAGCGTCGGGATTTACCACGTCGTTGACCAGTCCCCAGTCGGCCGCGGTCGCTGCGTCGATCGGCTCTCCGGTGAGCAACATCTTCATCGCCCGCTTGCGCCCGATCGCCCTGGTCAGGGCAACCATCGGGGTCGAGCAGAACAACCCGATCCGCACTCCCGGCGTGCTGAATGAGGCAGACGTGGACGCCACTGCGAGGTCGCACGTGGCGACGAGCTGGCAACCTGCCGCGAAAGCCGCCCCAGCGACCTGCGCGATCACCGGTTGGCGGATCTCGTGAATGGTGGTCATCAGCTCTACACACGTCGCGAACACCGCTTCCTCGTCGTCGAGAGTTCTGTCGACTAGTTCGGTGAGGTCGTGTCCCGCGGAGAAGGCCGGCCCTTCTGCTCGAATGACGACCACGCGCACGCCCCGGTCTCCTTCAAAATCGCGCAGCGCGGTTGTGGCCGCCCGCATCGTCGACGTCGAGAGTGCATTGCGTCGACGCGGATCGGTCAGCGTGAGGTAACCGAGCGGCCCGTCATGCGAGACACTGACCGTGGTTGAATTCGTTTCCGACATTTCGTCCTCATTTCTCCGCGCTCAACGCTAATCAACTCGACGATATCTGTGCGCCGGACCACAAAATAGTGGTGATCTGCCTCACAGTGTAGGCACCCATTAAACTTGCGAAATAGCACGACGAAACGCCGTAGTGCGCAGGCATTTCTCAGAAAAATGTCAGATTTATCTTGTGTAATCGTCGCAGCGCAGGTCAGAAAGTCGATGTGACCTTTCCGTGATCACTCCGTAAGGTCGCCGTTGGTCCAAATACGAGTCACCCGAACACCCCACTCAATTTGTCCTGACCGGGTGACTGATAGGAGGAACAATGACCACGCGGATGAAGAAGACCGCCCTTCGCGCCGGAATCATCGGCGCGCTCGCACTTGCTCCCTTCGGCGTCGCGACCGCGACCGCCTCTGCGGATGGACACAATTGGGATGCCGTCGCCAACTGCGAGAGCAGCGGCAACTGGGCAACCAACACCGGGAACGGCTACTACGGCGGCCTGCAGTTCTCGCAGAGCACCTGGGAGGCCAACGGCGGTAGCGGCAGCGCGTCCAACGCGTCGCGCGAGGAGCAGATCCGCGTTGCGGAGAACGTGCTCGCAACTCAGGGGCCAGGCGCATGGCCCGTGTGCGGCCAGTACCTCTGATCCTGAGGCCTACCCGCCTGCTGTGAGGACCTGATCGGTTCTACGGTTCTGTCAACGCCCCGCGATTCTGCGGACGCCCGTGGTGTATCACGCGCGTCTGCCAGGTCGCGGGGCGTTTGCGCGTCCTCACCCTCTCAGGGCGTTCTCGTCCCAGCCTGGCACGGCGGCCTCCTCCCAACCTGACACGGCGGCGCCCCGCCGATGTCCGACACCCGGTGACCGATGTCTCCTACCATCGAGCTGAGACACCCGAGGAGGTAGTCCGAACTTCGTACGATCACCCGCCACGGCGACTGCTGCCCACCCGACGACGCCACCGCCCGGCTCGTCCCGATGAATAGGCCACCATGAGTGACGAAGCGGAACGACGGCGCATCGGACGCAACGACGGTCCCATCGAAGACGAGCTGGAGCGCAGCTTCGACGCCGTCGTCACCGAAGGCTCCGAGCGCCTGCACCGCACGGGTCGCGCCATTCTCATCACCGGCCTGTTCGGCGGGATAGAGGTGTCGGTGGGCATCATGGCGATGCTCGCGGTGCTGCACCAGACCGACAATCATCTCCTCGCAGGGCTGGCGTTCTCCATCGGACTCGTCGCCATCTATCTCGCGCACAGTGAACTGTTCACCGAAGACTTCCTGATGCCGATCGCGGCCGTCGTGGCACGTGACGGCAGGCTTCGCGACCTGGCGAAGCTGTGGCTCGGCACACTCGCGGCCAATCTGGTCGGTGGCGCGATCATGATGTGGATCGTGACCCGCGCATTTCCCGAGTGGAGCTCGACGCTGGCCGAATCCGCCGAGCACTTCGTCGATGCCCCGCTCGATCTGCAATCCATCTGCCTCGCGGTGCTCGGCGGTAGCACGATGACCCTGTTGACCCGCATGCAGCAGGGCACCGAATCTCCCGTGGCTCGGATCGTTGCCTGCGTCGGTGCGGCCTTCCTGCTCGCTGGTCTGCAGCTGTTCCACTCGGTTCTCGACTCACTGCTGATCTTCGGTGCCATGTTCTCCGGTGCCGACGTCAGCTACCTCGATTGGCTCGGGTGGTTCTGGTACGCGGTGCTGTTCAACATCGTCGGCGGTGTCGCGCTGGTGACATCGCTTCGGCTGTTGCGGACGAAGGAACTGATCGACGAGGAACGATCCAACGACGGACAGCGCGCAGGTTGACGACATCCGGTGTTCGGCGATGACGTCGTCGAACACACCGCACGCTGGTACGATGCACCCGCTACGATCGCCGCATGGATGCCGGGCACGGGTCGTCGGAGAACAGTCATCGCGTTTCCGACGCCGACCGGTCGACGCTGTCGATGTCGTTGCTGATGACACCCGACATGGCCAACTTCACCGGGAACGTTCACGGCGGCACCCTTCTCAAACTGCTCGACGAGGTGGCTTACGCCTGCGCGAGCAGGTACTCCCGTCGATACGCGGTCACGCTGTCGGTCGATCGGGTGATCTTCCGCGAACCGATCCGCGTGGGCGAGCTTCTCATCCTGTCGGCCTCGATCAATCACACCGGCCGCACCTCGATGGAGGTCGGTATCAGGGTCGAGACAGAGAACATCCATTCCGGAATCCGCCGCCACACCAACAGCTGCTACTTCACGATGGTCGCGATGGGCGACGACGGACGCCCGCACGCCGTTCCACCGCTCGTCCCCGAGACAGACGATCAGAAACGACGCTTCGCCGAGGCTGAACTGCGCCGCGCTGCCCTGCGCTCCACGCGGGCGACCTGATCGCACCATCCGCCGACAGCACCGCAAATCGCGGCCACAGCACCGAGAATCGGGGCGGCAGCATAAGTCCCGCGCGTGTGAGCGGTTGACGCTCCCGACGAGTGCCCATAGCGTCGAGGTCAGACCGGGTCGCAGGGAACACCGGTCATCAGCCCCGACACCCTGGCGGTGACCGATGCACCACCTTCCAACCATGCGCGGTCGACGATGAGAGTTGCACTGTTCGCGACGTGCTTCAACGACACGATGTGGCCGAACACCCCGCGCGCGACCGTGCTGCTGCTGGAGCGGCTCGGTGTGCGAGTCGAGTTTCCCGTCCAACAGACGTGCTGCGGACAGATGTTCACCAACACCGGCTACGCCGACGAGGCCATCGGCGGGGTGCGCCAGTTCGTCGACGTGTTCTCCGGATTCGACGCCGTCGTCGCTCCGTCGGGTTCGTGCATCGGGTCGGCCCGCCACCAGCACGCGGCGGTTGCCGCCCGCACCGGCGACACCGGGCTGTGTCTGGCTGTCGACGATCTGACGCCCAGATTCTTCGAACTCAGTGAGTTCCTCGTCGATGTGCTCGGCATCACCGATGTGGGGGCATACTTCCCGCACCGCGTCACCTATCACCCGACATGTCACTCGCTGCGCATGCTGCGTGTCGGCGACAAGCCACTTCGGTTGCTGCGCAACGTTCGTGGCATCGACCTCGTCGAACTGCCCGCTGCCGACCAGTGCTGCGGATTCGGGGGCACGTTCGCGTTGAAGAACCCCGACGTCTCGGTGGCCATGGGAGCCGACAAGTCGCGGCATGTCCGCGACACCGATGCCGAAGTTCTTGTCGCAGGCGATAACTCGTGCCTGGCGCACATCGGTGGACTGCTCTCACGCGAACGGGCAGGCGTACGGACCATGCACCTCGCCGAGATCCTGGCGTCGACCGAGGAGTACCCCGCATGAGCGAGATCATCGACGCCGCACACGCAGGCAGCCCGGAACCGGTCGGACATCACGGCGTCGGGCTCGGCCATCCGCATGTCGGCGTCACAGAGACTTTCGTCGGGATGCCAAAGTTCCCGAAGGCCGCACGCCACGAGTTGGCCAACACCGTGCAGCGTCGCAATCTCGAGCATGCAACGTCGACGATCCGACACAAGCGCGCCGTCGTCGTCGAAGAGCTCGACGACTGGGAACAACTGCGGGTGGCCGCGGAGTCGATCAAGAATCGAACACTGCGTCACCTCGACGAGTATCTGCTCGAGTTCGAGGAGAAGGCGACAGCCGCAGGCGCACAGGTACATTGGGCGCGCGACGCGGCCGAGGCGAACCGCATCATCGTCGACCTGGTCCGCGACACCGGCGCCTCGGAAGTGGTCAAGGTCAAGTCGATGGCCACCCAGGAGATCGAACTCAACGAGGCACTGGCCGCAGCGGGTATCGATGCCTGGGAGACCGATCTGGCCGAACTGATCGTGCAACTCGGCGACGACTGGCCCAGTCACATCCTGGTGCCGGCAATCCATCGAAATCGCAGTGAGGTCCGCGAGATCTTCCTGCAGAACATGGCGAAGGTGGGGCGTCCCGCACCCGACGACCTGACCGAGGAGCCTGCGCGGCTGGCCGAAGCGGCGCGAGTGCATCTGCGTGAGAAGTTCCTGCGCGCCAAGGTCGGTATCAGCGGCGCCAACTTCGCGATCGCCGACACCGGCAGCCTGGTGGTCGTCGAGTCAGAGGGCAACGGTCGCATGTGTCTGACGCTGCCCGAGACGCTCATCTCCGTTGTGGGCATCGAGAAGATCCTGCCGACGTGGGCCGACCTCGAGGTCTTCCTGCAGGTACTACCCCGCTCCAGCACCGGCGAACGCGAGAATCCGTACACGTCGATCTGGACGGGCGCCGCCGCGGGCGACGGTCCGCAGAACGTGCACATCGTCCTCCTCGACAACAACCGCACCGGCGTCTTGGCCGATGAGGTCGGGCGCGCTGCCCTGCGCTGTATTCGGTGCTCCGCGTGCCTCAACGTGTGTCCGGTCTACGAGCGCACCGGCGGGCACGCGTACGGTTCGGTCTACCCGGGTCCTATCGGCGCGATCCTCACGCCGCAGCTGCGCGGCACGGCGTCGAAGATCGATCAATCACTTCCCTACGCGTCGAGCCTGTCCGGCGCATGCTTCGACGTGTGCCCGGTCCGAATTCCCATACCGGACATACTCGTTCATCTGCGCACCCGCGTCGTCGACGAACATCGGAAGGGGCTTCCGACGGCCGAAGCCGCAGCGATGAAGGCCATGGAGAAGGTCTTCGCCGATCACCGCAGACTCGAGGCCGCGCAGAAAGCCGCTACGGTGAGTCACCGCTTCTTCGGCAACCGGCGCACGCTCGGCGCGCTGCCCTGGCCGATGACTCCGTGGTCGAGTGCGCGTGACACGCCGGTCCCACCCGCTGAGACGTTCCGCGAGTGGTGGAAACGCGAGCGCGGCAATACTTCTGGAGATGAGGCACGATGACCGCCGCACGTGAGGAGATCATCGGTCGGGTACGCGCGGCCCTGGCAGACGTACCTGCCGACGACGTCACACCCGTCGACTGGGCCTACGGCCGGCCCTCGAGCACGGGCGATCTCGGCCTCGTCGACCGATTCGCCGAGCGCGTCGCCGACTACAAAGCCGTTGTCGAACGCGTCGATCCAGCGCACCTGTCGGATCACGTGAACGCCCTGCTGGAGAACGTCGACGGTCCGATCATCGCCGACACCGTCGTCCGCGACCTCCTGTCCGGAGTAGATCCGCTGTGGCTGTCCGATGACAATCTCTCCCCCAGAGAACTCGACGCAGCGTCCGCGGTGATCACGACCGCGGCGGTCGGCATAGCCAACACCGGCACCATCGTGCTCGATCACGGTGCGGGACAAGGTCGTCGAGCCGTGTCACTGGTACCCGATGTCCACCTCTGCCTGATCCGCACCGATCAGATCGTCAGCGACGTTCCCGAAGCGGTGGCCCGCCTGATCGAGCAGGGCTCGGCGACCCGCCCCCAGACCTGGATCAGCGGGCCGAGCGCAACCAGCGACATCGAACTCGACCGCGTGGAAGGCGTCCACGGTCCGCGCACACTGCACGTCATCATCGTGGCCGACGGCGGTCGCTGAGCGGAATCGATACAGCACCGGGCGGGTTGGTAGTGGGCATGTCACCAGATATCCGTTTCGGAGTGAACCTGTTGGGTACCGGCACCGGAGAGGAGTTCCGTGCCCAGGTGCGGGCGGTCGCCGATTCCGGCGCCGACGTCGTTCTCGTACCCGACCACCTCGGCCTCATCGGGCCGATGCCTGCCCTCGTCGCGGCTGCCGCACAGGCACCGGAACTGCGAATCGGAAACTTCGTACTGAATGCGCCCTTCTACAGTCCCGCGCTGCTCGCGCGCGACTTCGCAACCGTCGATCAACTCAGCGGCGGGCGGCTCGAGATCGGTCTCGGTGCGGGCTATGTGAAAGCCGAATTCGACGCCGCGGGCATCCCGTTCGGCCGCCCCGGCCAGCGAGTCGATCATCTCGAGGAGGTCGTCGACCATCTACACGTCGCCTTCGACGATCCCGCGCAGACGCCGCCGTTCGTCCAACCGCATCCGCCGATCATGGTCGCGGGGATCGGCGACCGCGTGCTCTCGCTCGCTGCCCGCAAAGCCGACATCGTCGCGTTCTCCAACCTGCCGACCGACGACGTGCTCGCCGACCGAGTCGCTCACGTCCGTGCCGAGGCCGGTGAGCGCTTCGACGCACTCGAACTCAACGTGATCGTCTTCGACCTTGCCGTCGGGCGCGAGCCCGATGTCACCGCGCTGCGGGGGGGCAAACCCGGACGTCGACGACGCCGCGCTCCGCGGATCCGTGAATATCCTCCACGGCAGTGCTGCGGAGGTGGCCGACAGGATCAACCACCTCAACGAGACGGCCGGGATCTCGTACTTCACGTTCATCGAACCGTCGGCGAAGGATCTCGACGGACTGGCCGAGGTGATCGGTCTCGTGCGCGGCTGACCGGTCAGTCGATGAGTCCCTGACGACGCGCGCTCGCGACAGCGGCGGTCCGGGAGCCGACACCGAGCTTGGTGAAGATGTGCACCAGGTGCGACTTCACGGTCATCTCGCTCACGTGCAGCGCCTTCGCGATCTCGCGGTTGCTCCGGCCCGTCGCCACCTGTGCGACGACGTCGATCTCGCGTGGCGTCAGCACGGTGTCGGGCGTGGCGCGCACCCGCGTCAACAGTCGGGTCGCGACCGACGGCGACAACGCGCTCTCCCCCGCCGCGGCGGCGCGCACTGCGGCGAGCAGCTCTGCGGGCGGGGTGTCCTTGAGGAGATAGCCGCTGGCGCCCGCCTCGATGGCGGCGAGGATGTCGGCGTCGGTGTCGTAGTTGGTGACGACCAGGACATGGGGCGCATGGGGCAACTCGTGGATGCTGCGTGTCGCCTCGACCCCCGAAAGCCCTTCCCCGAAGCGGAGATCCATCAGTACGACATCGGGTTGCGATGTCCGGTCGGCATCGGCACACCAACCAACGGCGTCTTCGGCCGTCGCGACCTCGCCGATCACCTCGACGTCGTCGGCGTTCGTCAGCAACGCTCGCAATCCGGCGCGCACGATGGGATGGTCATCGGCCAGGAGCAGCCGGATCGTCTGCGCGCCGTCCACGCGTTCTGACGTCATACCCGCGAGCTCACAGCGGGAAACGACACCGCGACGGTGGTACCACCTGCGTCGGACGAGACGTCGGCGACACCCCCGAGATCGGCGACTCGCCGTCGAATCGTGGTGAGGCCATAGCCTTCCGACGCGTCGGGGGCGAAACCCGCTCCATCGTCCACGATGTCGAGGTGCACGTCGTCGTCGGTGTAGGTCAGGGTCAGGTGCAGCGTCGTCGCCTGCGAGTGACGCACAACGTTGGACACTGCCCCCTGTGCGATGCGGACCAGCGCGGCCTCGGTCGGCATCGCGAGTGGTTCGACGTCACCGTCGATCACCACGCTGGTGTCAATTCCGTGGCCGGAGGCGTCCGCCGCCACACGACGCAGCGCATCGGCCAGTGACGACCCGTCCAACGGCGCCGGTGACAGTTCCGCGATGAGACGTCGGGTCTCTGTGAGAGCCTCGGCAGCCGCAGTGCGCGCCAACGCGATCGACGATTGTGCCCGTTCGCCTGTCGCCTGCTCGGCCGCGTGCAGCAGCAGCTGAATACTCGACAGACTCTGCGCCACGGTGTCGTGGATCTCGGCCGCGAGACGTTCCCGTTCGGCAGCCCGCCCCACCGCCTGTTGCTGCTCGTCGAGATCGGCCTGCGCCGTGACCAATTCGTCGATGAGACGTTCGCGCTGCGCGGCCTCGGCGAACAGTTGCGCGTAGCCCGCGGAGATCACAACGGCCACCCCGGCACCCAGAACCGGCCCGATCACCGCCGCTGCCGACCACCCGCTGTGCGCCGCGTACCCGATCACCGAAACAGCTGTCGCGAGCACCACAGCCATCGACCCCCGGCGCCTGCCGAGTAGATGCAGGTAGAGGAAGAACAGGACGAACACCAGGTAGGTCGCCTCGGGGGTCAGGGCCAACTCCACCAGCCATACCGTGGTCAGGACCGTCAACCACGCCAGTGCACGCCGCCGATCGCCGAGCGCAAGTCCGCCGGCGAAGTAGACCGCGAGCCACACCGCTGCCACAACCGCCGCCGCGGTGTGGGTGGGGGTCGCGACCAACGCGCGCACCATCACCACCGCGGTCAGCGCGACGGCGAGCAGGTGCAGACCCCATCGCAACCCTGCGACGACGGGGGTGAGCGGGGACGTGTGCATGTGACCCAACGATAACCCCGGACATGCCGCACGCATCCATCGAAAGTGCGAGATCGCGGCGTCGGAAGGGTGGATCGGACGGCACCTTCTCGGGCGACGCGCGCACGGGGGTCCCCGGCCGAGCATAGAGATACATCCGATATCGACATCTGCGACCGGGCGTTCTCACCGCGGCGCAGCAGAAAGGACTCCCGATGTATGTCGCGCTTCGCGATCTGCGTCGCGCTCGTGGACGTTTCGCGCTCATCGCGCTCGTCGTCGTGCTCGTGGCGGTGCTCGTCACCTTCCTGAGCGGGCTCACCGCGGGCCTCAAGCACCAGAATGTCTCCGCCGTGCAGGCCCTGCCGGGCTCGTCTGTGGTGTTCGCCGACACCGGCACATCACCGTCGTTCGACGAATCATCGCTCACCGCAGCACAACTCGACGCATGGCGGTCCGCCGAGCCGAGCACCGTCGCCGTGGGGATCTCCAGGTCACGGATCTCGACGTCCACTCAGCCCGACGCGCCTCTGCCGGTGGCCCTGATCGGCACCGATCGCGACGCTCCTGGCTCGGGTCACGTCGAGCTGAGCGCCCCGGTCGCCGACGACCTGCACGCGAGTGCGGGCTCGGTCGTCGAACTCGGCGGTCAACGCTTCACCGTGACGCGGGTGGTCGGCGACGACTGGTATGCCCACAGCCCCGTCGTCTATCTTTCGCTCGGTGACTGGCAGACGCTCTCGCCGCACTCCGGCGCCGCGACGGTCGCGACCTTCACTTCTACCGGCGACGCCGACACCACGTCGGTGGCGAGAAGCACCCAGACGACCGTCACCAGTTCCGCCGATTCGCTGTCTGCGTTGGCGTCGTACAAGGCGGAGAACAGCTCGCTGACCTTGATGACCGTCCTGCTGCTCGTCATCTCGGCGTTGGTGATCGGCGCGTTCTTCACCGTGTGGACGGTGCAGCGCGTTCCCGACATCGCAGTCCTCAAGGCGCTGGGTGCGTCCACAGGCTCACTCGTCCGCGACGCTTTGGGCCAGGCCGCGGTGGTGCTCGTCGTCGGCGCAGCGTTCGGGACCGCGATCACAGCACTCGTCGGCGGTTTTCTCGGCGGAATTCCGTTTGTGCTGACCGCGTCCACCACGCTCGTGCCCGCCGTCGCGATCATCGCACTCGGCCTCGTCGGCGCAGCGTTGGCACTCCGATTCCTCGTCACCACCGATCCACTCACCGCGCTGGGAGGCGCACGATGACCACAACTACTTCACCGAAATCCACTCCCGCTCTTGAGATGTCCGCGGTCACGCTGACCTTTCCCGATGGCGGCGGGCGTGTGACAGCGCTCGACGACGTCGCATTGACAGTGGCGCCCGGCGAGATCGTCGCGGTGACCGGCCCTTCCGGCTCGGGAAAGTCGAGTCTGCTCGCGGTCGCGGGCGGCCTCATCCGACCCGATTCCGGACGCGTCTCGATCGGCACGGCGCCCGACACCGAGCGTGGCAGGGCTCTCGAGTCGGGGGCTGTCGGGTCAGGCGGTACGCCCGGGGCGATTGTCGAGCTCAGTGCGCTGTCGCGAAAACAGTCGGCGCGGATGCGCCGTGACCACCTCGGATTCGTCTTCCAACAGTCGAATCTCGTCGGCTCGCTGACGGCTATCGAACAGCTCGAGGTGACTGCGCACCTCGGCCAACACATCGTTGTCGGTGGCCGACGTCGCCGCGCGGTCCACGACCGCGCACGCGCACTACTCGACCAGGTGGGCCTCACCGCGCACATGCACAAACTGCCCGGTCAACTCTCCGGCGGGCAGCGCCAGCGGGTGAACATCGCGCGCAGCCTCATGAATGATCCCGCGCTACTCCTCGTCGATGAACCGACGAGTGCGCTCGATCAGCAACGCGGCAGCGAGATCATCGACCTGCTGATCAGGATGTCGCGCACGCAGAATGCGGCAACGATTCTGGTCACCCACGACCCATCCCATCTGCATCGGATGGATGCGGTCTACGAGATGGTCGACGGAAAGCTGCGCGCGCTCTCCGACGACGAGATCGCGGCGCAGCAGCGCGTGGGCGCGGGTGCAGCGAAAGTCGCCTGACGCGATGGGTGCCTATTACGCCGTGGGGCCACCGGTGCTGTCGCCGTCGGACCTGCCTGTCACATCACCGGAGCTGTGTTCGTCGCGGGTGGGCATCTCGACGTCGAGTGCGCTGACCGCGATGCCGTAGGGCAGGAAACGCACCCGGCGGGCCGGATCGGTGTTGCGTTGATTGGCACGTAGCGCGTCGAGTTCGGTCGCGAACACCTGCTCCACGCGGGCACCGCCGTCGGAATCGGTGACGAACGCCGCCCAGACACCCGAACCGGTGTCACCGGTGGTCTCCGGTTCGGGAGCAGCGCGGCGACCGGTCTGCTCGAATACCGACGACCACGCAACACCGCCGGAGGGAGAACCGAGGAACTTCCCGACCATGTCGCGCAGACCGTCCCCGGCCTCTCGAGCGAACCGATCGAAATCCTCCGGATCCATGCCGAATGGATTGTTGCCTGCCATCGTCTACCTCCCTGCGGATATCCGGTGAGCACCGGACTGAACTCCAGTGTGGCGACGCGACCGCTTCTTCGCCACCAACCCGAGCGCAGACCGGTTCAGCGCGGCGCCAACGCCTCGATCGTCCAGGTCAGGTTGCCCGTGGTCAGCGTGGAGCGCAGCCGCACGTCGAAGGCGGAGTGGAGCAGCTTCCAGACCTGGCGGGCCTGGGGAAGGTCGATCGACTTGTAATGCGAGACCACGATCTCACCGGTCGGCTCGAGCCACCCCTTCTGCAGGCGGCGAACCGTCGCCAGCGGATCCGGGAGATAGTAGAGCATCTCGGAGAACACGATCGCATCGAACCGCTTAGCCGAACCCGTCGGGTCGACGTCATCGGGACTGAACGTGCTGGCGTCGGATTGCACGAACGCGGCGCGGTCGAGCCCCCTCGCACTAGCCTTCTCGACGGCATCCTGCGCGGCGT
>NZ_LZMO01000134.1:0-22468 GCF_001665715.1 Gordonia sp. 852002-10350_SCH5691597 | reverse complement strand
TGCTGTACTTCCGAGGTGCTGCCATGCTCTCCATCCTTCACAGGTTCGAGAGCCTCCAGCAAACCCGGGGCGATTCAACGTGACGGTACGCATGAGCGGACTCGTGTTCTCCCCGACCCGGTTCGGATCACTGTGTGACCCCCGATGTCTGATGAGTCCGAATCGGGAGGGGGATTGTTAGCACACGTGAAGAACCGTTATCGACGCGTTACCCGGTGTCATTCACGTATTCGACGGTGAGCACTGCTCACCTCGACGCCGCATACCGCTTGGTGAGTTCACCCTTCACCAGCTTGCCCGTGGGTGTGCGAGGTAGATCTGCAACGAAATCGACCGAGCGTGGAACCTTGTACCGTGCAAGCGATTCGCCCGCGAAGTCGAGCAGGTCGTCGGCAAGCGCCTGTGAGGCCTCGTAGGCCGGATCGAGTTGCACGAGCGCCTTGGCGACCTCGCCGAGATCCTCGTCGGGTACACCGATCACTGCGACGTCGTAGACGGCCGGGTGGTTGATGAGAACGTTCTCCGCCTCTTGCGGATAGATGTTGACGCCACCGGAGATGATCATGAACGCCTTGCGGTCGGTGAGATACAGAAATCCCTCGTCGTCGACGTAGCCCATGTCGCCTGTCGTGGCCCAGGTCGGGTGCTGTGGGTGATAAGCCGACGCTGTCTTTCCCGGGTCGTTGTGATACTCGAACGCAGGCGTCTCGCGCTCGAAGTACACGAGGCCGACATCGCCGACGGGCACCTCGTCGCCGGCGTCGTCGCAGATTCTGATCACGCCCATACCTGCTCGCCCGACGGAACCGGGATGTGTCAACGCGTCCTCGGGGCCGATGAACGTCGCGCCCGCGGCTTCGGTCGATGCGTAGTATTCGTGGATCACCGGACCCCACCATTCGATCATTGCGCGCTTGACCTCGGCGGGGCACGGAGCTGCGGCGTGGATCGCCACCTTCAGGCTCGACACGTCGTACTTGTCGCGAATATCCGTGGGCAGCTTGAGCATCCGGATGAACATCGTCGGCACCCATTGGCTGTGCGTCGCGCGATACTCCTCGACGAGTCTCAGCGCTTCCTCCGGCTCGGAGTGGTCCATGAACACCACCGTGCCCCCGACAGAATTGGTGACGCCGCAAAAGCGCAGTGGCGCAGCGTGATACAGCGGCGCAGGGGATAGGTAGACGCTCTCGGCGTCGAATCCGTACAGCGGGCCGAAGACTGCGGTGTACGCATCGGGGATCTCCGCGACCAACCCGTCCGGTAGTGGTGTGCGAATCCCCTTGGGGCGTCCCGTGGTTCCCGACGAATAGAGCATGTCGGTCCCTCGGGGTTCGTCGGTGCGCGGTGTGTCCGGTGCTGCTGCAAGCACGTCGTCGTAGTCATCGAAGCCGTTGATAACCCCACCCCAGGCGATGCGATGACCTGGCTCGGCAAGTGCTTCGATGGTGCCGCTCGTCGAGACCGCTTCTGCCACAGCGGCATCGGCGAACAGTACCTTCGCCGCGCTATCGGTGAGGATGTAGCTGGTTTCGTCAGCGGTCAGGTGGTGATTGATCGCGGTGACGTAGAGCCCACTGCGCAGCGCTGCCCAATACACCTCGAACATGTGAAGGTTGTTGCGCGACACCATCGCGATGGTGTCGCCCGGGCGTAGGCCGAGTTCGTCGAGATGGTTCGCCAACCGCGCGGAGTTGTCATCGAGTTCGCGGTACGTCAGGGTGGTTCCGGTCGCGGCGTCGACGACGGCGGCTTTGTCAGGGGTGCTTGCGGCGATGGTTCCTGGGAACACGACGATCTCCTCGATGACGCGGGGTGCGAACGATGCCGAGTGTGATCGGCATCTCATGCGAGATCGTAGACCGAGCGATAGTTCGGTGGGCCGAGATTGCCACAATGGCAGATGCCTACCTCATGACTCCGCCGTGGCGCGCGAGCGCACCGACGCCTCCACGAGGTCGAGGACGGCCGACAGGTCGTCGGTAGGTCGTCCCGATGCCAATCGCGTGATCAGCCCGTCGAGGACGAGGTCGAGGTAGTCGAGCAGAACGTCGGTGGGGACGTCGTCTCGCAGTCGGCCGGTCTCACGGCCGCGTTCGAGTCGATCGAGAGTGGCCTTCTCGAGCTCAGCCGAGCGTTCCAGCCAGGCCGACCGGAACGTCGGATCGGTGCGGAGCTTCCGCGCGATTTCCAGCCGCGTGCCCAACCAATCGAAATCCTGTGGGCGCGCGAGCATGTCGCGCATGACCTGAACGAGACCCTGCTCTGCCGCGACGTCGGCCATACGCTCGGCGTCTTCTCGCGCGAGGGCGAGGAAGAGCGCCTCCTTGTCGCGGAAATGATGAAAGATCGCACCGCGAGAGAGTCCTGTCGACTCCTCGATGCGTTTGACCGTTGCTCCGTCGTAGCCGTACTCGGCGAAGCAATGCCGCGCGCCGTCGAGAATTTCCCGACGACGCGCGGCAAGGCGGTCATCACTGACCTTGGGCACTGCTATCGCCCTGTCAGCTCTTGATCATGTTGCGGAGCACGTACTGCAGGATGCCGCCGTTGCGGTAGTAGTCGGCTTCACCGGGTGTGTCGATGCGCACCTTGGCGTCGAACTCGACCTTCGAGCCGTCTTCCTTGGTGGCGGTGACGTGCACCGTCTTCGGCGTGGTGCCGTTGTTCAGCTCCTCGATGCCGGTGATGTCGAAGGTCTCCGTGCCGTCGAGGCCCAGCGACTTGTGCGACTCGCCCTCGGGGAACTGCAGCGGGATGACGCCCATGCCGATGAGGTTCGAGCGGTGGATGCGCTCGAAGCTCTCGGTGATGACGGCCTTGACGCCCAGCAGGCTGGTGCCCTTGGCGGCCCAGTCACGCGAGCTACCGGTGCCGTACTCCTTGCCGCCGAGCACGACCAGCGGGGTGCCCTCCTTCGCGTAGTTCTGCGCGGCGTCGTAGATGAACGACTGCGGAGCGCCCTCCTGCGTGAAGTCGCGGGTGTAGCCGCCGGTGACGTCGACGAGCTGGTTGGCCAGGCGGATGTTGCCGAAGGTCGACCGGATCATCACCTCGTGGTTACCGCGGCGGGCACCCAGCGAGTTGTAGTCCTTGCGAGCCACACCGTGCGCGTCGAGATACTGCGCGGCGGGAGTGCCGGGCTTGATCGTCGAGGCGGGGGAGATGTGGTCGGTGGTGACCGAGTCGCCGAGCTTCGCGAGCACGCGGGCGCCCGTGATGTCGGAGACCGGATCGGCTTCGAGCTTCATGCCGTCGAAGTACGGAGGCTTCCGCACGTAGGTCGACTCGTCGTCCCAGTCGAAGGTCTTGCCCTCGGGGGTGGGCAGGCTCCGCCACCGCTCGTCACCCTTGAACACGTCGGCGTAGTCCGCCGCGTATTGCTCGGGGCTGATCGAGCTGGCGATGGTCTGCGCGATCTCCTCGTTGGTCGGCCAGATGTCCTTGAGGAAGACATCGTTGCCGTCCTCGTCCTGGCCGAGAGGATCGGACTCGAAGTCGAAGTCCATCGTGCCTGCGAGCGCGTAGGCGATGACCAACGGCGGCGACGCGAGGTAGTTCATCTTCACGTCGGGGTTGATGCGACCCTCGAAGTTTCGGTTACCCGAGAGCACCGCGGTCGCGGTCAGGTCGTTGTCGTTGATCGCCTTCGAGATCTCCTCGGGCAGCGGTCCCGAGTTGCCGATGCAGGTGGTGCAGCCGTAGCCGACGAGGAAGAAGCCGAGCTTCTCCAGGTACGGCCACAGGCCCGCCTTCTCGTAGTAGCCGGTCACGACCTGCGACCCGGGGGCCATCGAGGTCTTGACCCACGGCTTGGAGGTCAGGCCCTTCTCGACGGCCTTCTTGGCGAGCAGGCCCGCTCCGAGCATGACCGAGGGGTTCGACGTGTTGGTGCAGCTCGTGATCGACGCGATCGTCACGATGCCGTGGTCGAGGATCATGTCGCCACGCTCGGTCGAGGACACCTTGACGGGCTTCGACGGACGACCCTCAGCACCCTTGCTGGCGTTGTGGGCGGGCTCATAACCGTCATCGGCGAACGAGAGCTTCGCGCCATTGGGGTCGATGGCGGGGGAGTCCGAGGCGGGGAAGCTCTCCGCGTTCGACTCGTCGACACCGTTGTAGGCGGGCGTGTTGCCCTCTTCGACGTAGTTGTGGATGTCCTTGCGGAACGCGTTCTTGGCATCCCACAGTTCGATGCGGTCCTGCGGACGCTTCGGGCCTGCGATCGACGGGACGACCGTCGAGAGATCGAGCTCCATGTACTCGGAGTACTGCGGCTCGGTGGCGTCCTTCTCCAGCCACATGCCCTGTTCCTTGGCGTATGCCTCGACGAGGGCCAGCGTCTCCGCGCTGCGGCCGGTGAGCTTCAGGTAGTTGATGGTCTCGCCGTCGATCGGGAAGATCGCGCAGGTGGAGCCGAACTCGGGGCTCATGTTGCCGATGGTGGCGCGGTTGGCCAGCGGGACCTCGGCGACACCATTGCCGTAGAACTCGACGAACTTGCCGACGACGCCGTGCTTGCGCAGCATGTCGGTGATGGTCAGCACGACGTCGGTCGCGGTGACACCCGGCTTGGCCGCACCGGTCAGCTTGAAGCCGACGACGCGCGGGATGAGCATCGAGACAGGCTGGCCGAGCATGGCGGCCTCGGCCTCGATACCACCGACGCCCCAGCCGAGCACGCCGAGGCCGTTCTCCATGGTGGTGTGCGAGTCGGTGCCGATGCAGGTGTCGGGGTAGGCGACCTCGGTGCCCTCGGAGTTGGGGCGAACCATGATCGAGCGGGCGAGGTGCTCGATGTTGACCTGGTGCACGATGCCGGTGCCCGGCGGGACGACGCGGAAGTCGTCGAATGCGCCCTGGCCCCAGCGGAGGAACTTGTAGCGCTCTTCGTTGCGCTGGTACTCGATCTCGACGTTGCGCTCGAATGCCTGCGCGTTGCCGAATGCCTCGATGATGACGGAGTGGTCGATGACCATCTCGGCGGGTGCGAGCGGGTTGACCTTGTCGGGATCGCCGCCGAGTTCCTTGACCGCGTCGCGCATGGTGGTCAGGTCGACCACACAGGGAACGCCGGTGAAGTCCTGCATGATGACGCGAGCCGGGGTGAACTGGATCTCGATGCTCGGCTCGGCCGAGGGATCCCAGTTGGCGATCGCTTCGATGTGGTCCTTGGTGACGTTCGCGCCGTCT
Source organism: Gordonia sp. 852002-10350_SCH5691597 (assembly GCF_001665715.1). Classification (NCBI taxonomy): domain Bacteria; kingdom Bacillati; phylum Actinomycetota; class Actinomycetes; order Mycobacteriales; family Gordoniaceae; genus Gordonia; species Gordonia sp. 852002-10350_SCH5691597. The sequence continues at coordinate 17,272 of NZ_LZMO01000134.1, read as the reverse complement.
TCGGTGCGAAGCAGGTTCTCGGCGAGGACCTTGAGTGCGTAAGGGAGCTTCTCGGTTCCCTTGACAGCGCTCAGCCGGTAGATCTCATACGACTTGTCGCCCACCTCTAGGGTGCCTTGGGCGCCAAAGGAATTGATACTCACGACTTAATCCACTCTCCTCGTGCCGACGGGCTGCGTCGGCGTCGTTCGACATCTCACGTGTGCGCACGTGGACTGCGTGGCCGGCTCGTCGACGAACGCCGCTCGTCGACTCCGACCGTGACCCGACGGGCTGCGCCGGGTGTTCGAGTGCTGTCGGTGGCGCCGGTGGGTGGTACCGATGCCTCCCTGCCCTCGCGGGGCGGCCACGGGGCCGCCGTGGTCACCATGTCATCTTAACAGTACGGCTGTACTGTTTACAACACGCGACACGCCCGCTTACCGCCTACCTCCAGCATCCTCCATTCTGGCGCATGCCACGAGGCGAGGGTCACGCGGTCGTGTGCGCGTCGGCGACATTTAATGGCTGCGAAACCTTCTTAGGTGACACGCGGGGGTGGGTCCCCGACCGCGATCGGCCATTGGGCAGGATTGGCGTGGCAGCGCGCATGCCTTCCGGGTATGGGGTTCTACTGCAGAGCAGAAAGTTGGGTACAGCTGATGAGTCCAGGTCCACAGGGCTACCCCGCGATCATCCCTGCGAACGTCGACATGACAGGCCTGCGGCAGGAACTGCTCGCCGACCACGTTGCCGCACCCGCCGATCAGGAACCCGCGCTTCGCGCCCTGGTGGCCCGCGCACAGTCCGACGGGCACGACCTCAACGTGGTCGTCCTGACCGAGCCACAGCCGAACTTCACCTACTACCGCGACATCGCCACCCAATTGCAGTCCGAGGTCGGCGGGACCGTCCTCGTCATCGGCCCCAACTCGGTCGGTAGCTCCTCGGCCGACTTCAGTCGTGTGGTGCAGGAGCAGGCCATGGACGACCTGACGCTGCAGAATCCGTCCGTCGCCGCCACACAGATGTACGAAGAACTGACGTCACCGCAGATCGACTGGACGCTCGTCACCATTCTGCTGATCGTCGTCACGATCATCGGAGCCGTACTCGCGCGGGCGCGCACCATACGTGCACGTCGACGGCGCGGCGAGGTCGCACAACCGGTCACACAGTCGTCGCCATCGGCTGCATCTGCGTCGGGCGAGGACGTGGCGTCGGCGACGTCGTCGTCCACTCATTGACACCCGTCTGAAAATCTCACGTCGCCAACCGCCGACCCCCGCTCGTAGGGCACAACCGGGTCTCGTCGTCGTTCGACGCTCTGTTGCCAATTCGATACCTGGCGAGTCATCTCGCCCTTTGGGCTGTTCACGGCATTTTCCCAGGTAATCACCTGTATGTAATTCGTTGCAGCGGTTTTCTCGTGTGTCCGATGTGACGTACGGTTCTCATGTCACTTGTGTTGCTGTTGGTATCCAATGCACCACATGTGGTAGGTGATGCACGTTGGATGGTTGGGGAAGACGTGCACCCTGTGTTCGGACATGGAGATGCGTGCGACTCGAGGCAGCGCGACTTGAGGCATGACATCGCCGGCGAGGGCGAGGAGTTTCACGTGAGGCGAGTGACCACCGGTGTGGCTCGTGGTACCCCCAGGCGGGGCACACCGCGATTTGCACGTCTAGGGGCCGTACTTGCGGTCGCGATGCTCAGCGGAATGGGTGCGGGACAGGCACTGGCCGCCCCGGGCGCGACCGCGCCGAAGAAGCCGACGAGCGCGGTGTCGACGTTGATCAATCAGATCGCGACGGCCAACCAGAACATCAAGGATCTCGACGGTGCGGTGGCCGTTCGCCAGGAGAACGCCAACAGGTCGCTTGCCGACTACCAGAACTCGATCGCCGCACAGCAGTTGGCCACACAGGCCGCGTCCGGCGCCGAGAACTCGCTCACAAAGGCCAACGGTGCTGCCAAAGATGCGCAGAAGTCCTTCGACGCACTGATCCGCGACGTCTATCGGAACGGCACCACGTCGAGCTCGATGACCAAGTACGTGTCCTCGGATAACCCCGATCGGGTGCTCGAGCGGATGTCGACTCTCGACCGTGTCGCCCGCAACCAGCAGGACACGATCCGTCGTCTGCAGGTGGCCCGCAACCAACAGGCCAACAGGGTCTCTGCGCTGCAGGCTCTCAAACGTCAGGCAGCGCTTGCCACGTCCGGCGCGGAGCAACGCAAGAACGACGCGCTCGCCGCGGTACGCGAAGCGCGGTCGGCGATGGTCGACGAGCAGCAGCGTCGCAACTCGCTCGTGGCGCAACGCGATACGGTCCAGCAGCAGCTCGACAAGCTGCGCGGCACGGTCACGACGCCCAAGAAGGTAGACGCTCCCGCGCCGACCGATCTGTTGTCGGGGCTTTTCCCCGGAATCCCGGGACTGCCGGGACCTCGTCCGAGCGCGCCCGGCGCAACTCAGGTCGACGGGACGAGTGACAACCAGGCACTGCAGGTAGCCGCGGAGGCCGCCGCTCGACTCGCGGGAGACCTGGGACAGAAGGCGCTCGCGGCGATGGTCGGTCAGGCGCAGATCCCGCACTCGGAGCTCTTGGATGAACTCGGACTCGGGGGAGCCTCGCTGGGATCGTCCGGTGCGGACAGCATCGCCAGCAGGCTCGGTTCCGGCAGCCTCGGCACTTTGTTCGGCAGTTCGTCGGGTGGCGGCGGCGGGCCGGTACGTCCGGGCCTGCGTGGCCCGCAGGCCGTGGAGATCGTCGTGAACCGTGCGCTCTCGCAGCTCAACGTGCCCTATGCGTGGGGTGGCGGCGACGCCAACGGCCCCACCCTCGGTATTCGCGACGGCGGTGTCGCCGACAGTTACGGCGACTACAACAAGGTCGGCTTCGATTGCTCGGGTCTCATGATGTACGCGTTCGGCGGCGTCGGCATCCAGCTCCCGCACTACACGGGCTACCAGTACACATCGGGTCCCCAGGTGCCGCTGGCGCAGATGCAGCGTGGCGACATGATCTTCTACGGACCCAATGCGAGTGAGCACGTCGCGCTCTACCTCGGCGACAACAAGATGGTCGAGGCGCCGCAGTCCGGCGACGTCGTGAAGGTGTCTCCGCTGCGCACGGCTGGTGCGATGCCCAACGTGGTGCGGCTGCTCTGACCGTCCCGGTACTGAGCTGACAACGGTGTGCCACGCCATCCGAACGACCTTCTTGGCGCGTTTTCAGGACGCACGGCTACGCTGGCTTGCAATCATGTCGGCAACCGATTCTGCGCGGACATAACCCGGCCGGGCCGGGATCCGGACGAACCTTAGGAGTACGGGTTGACCTCTTCGCATCCGAACACTGAGCAGGCGCAGGCTGCGTCGAACTCAGCCGGGGGAGCGGTGACGCTCAGCGACGACGACGTGAAGCTCGTGGAACGCGCGATCTATGAGGTCAAGCGTGTGATCGTCGGCCAGGATCAGCTCGTCGAGCGCATCCTCGTCGGACTGCTGGCTCGCGGGCACATCCTTCTCGAGGGTGTCCCCGGTGTCGCCAAGACGCTCGCGGTCGAGACGTTCGCCAAGGTCATCGGCGGCAGCTTCTCCCGAGTTCAGTTCACGCCGGATCTCGTGCCCACCGACCTCCTGGGAACCCGCATCTATCGGCAGGGTCGCGAAGAGTTCGACACCGAGCTCGGCCCCGTCGTCGCGAACTTCCTCCTCGCCGACGAGATCAACCGCGCGCCTGCAAAGGTCCAGTCGGCGCTCCTCGAGGTCATGGCCGAGCGGCACGTCTCGATCGGTGGCACCACCTACCCGATGCCGAGTCCGTTCCTCGTCATGGCGACGCAGAACCCCATCGAGAACGAGGGCGTCTATCCGCTGCCGGAGGCGCAGCGCGATCGCTTCCTGTTCAAGATCCTCGTCGACTACCCGTCGGTCGAGGAGGAGCGCGAGATCGTCTACCGGATGGGCAATGTCCCACCGAGTGCGTCGCAGATCCTCGATCCGGAGACGACGATCCGGCTGCAGGAGACCGCGGCCAACGTGTTCGTCCACCACGCGCTCGTCGACTACGTCGTCCGTGTCATCAACGCGACCCGACGTCCCGCTGAGCTCGGCCTCCACGATGTCGACTCCTGGTTGTCCTACGGAGCCTCGCCGCGCGCGACGCTCGGCATCGTCGCAGCTGCGCGCGCGCTGGCACTGGTCCGCGGCCGTGACTACGTGATCCCCGCCGACATTGTCGAGCTGATCCCCGACGTCCTGCGTCACCGTCTGGTGCTGAGCTACGACGCTCTCGCCGACGAGGTCACCGCCGATCAGATCATCAACCGCATCCTGCAGACCATCGGACTGCCGCAGGTGGGTACCCAGCCGGTGCAGCAGCAGGGGCCGCCGGTCCAGGCAGTGCCCGGTCAGCCGATGCCGGGTCAGCCCGCAGGGCCCCAGGCCCCGGGCGTGAACGGTGCACCCGGTCAGAACCCGCAGCAGCCGCAACAGGTACAGCCGGTGAACGGGGCGCAGGGCCGCTACCCGGCGGGACCGGCCAACCAGACGTCAGCGCGGTATGGCGGCTAACAGCACACTGCCATCGCTCGAATCAGGCCTGCTCGACGAACCTCAGCTCTCGGCAGCGCTGAAGTCGCTCGAACTGACGGTGCGCCGCAAGCTCGACGGCGTGCTGCAGGGCGAACACCAGGGACTGATTCCGGGACCGGGCTCCGAACCCGGAGAAGCACGGCCCTACCAGCCCGGCGACGACATCCGGCGGATGGAGTGGTCGGTCACCGCGCGCACGACCCAACCTCACGTCCGTCAGATGATCGCCGACCGTGAGCTGGAGACCTGGCTCGTCGTCGACGCATCCGCGAGCCTCGACTTCGGCACCGTCGCCCACACGAAACGAGAACTCGCGGTGGCGGCGTCGTCGGCCATCGTGCATCTCACCTCGGGTGGCGGTAATCGCCACGGGGCGGTGGTCTGTACCGGCGACAAGATCGTCCGCGTACCCGCCCACGCCGGGCGTGCCCACGATCTGAGCCTGCTGAAGACGATCGCGACCACCCGTCGCGCAGCACCCGGCGTGCGTGGCGATCTGAAGGCCGGGCTCGAAGCGTTGCGTCGACCGCAGCGCCGCCGTGGCCTTGCGGTCGTGATCAGCGACTTCCTCGGTCCGATCGACTGGGAACGTTCGTTGCGCGCCATCGGCGCGCATCACGAACTCCTGGCGATCGAGGTCCTCGATCCCCGCGATCTCGAGTTGCCACCCATCGGTGACGTCACACTCGCCGACGCCGAGTCCGGCGAGATCAGACAGGTCACGATCACCGAGTCGCTGCGACGCGACTTCGCCGACGCCGCCCGAGCTCACCAGCAGAAGGTGCATCGCACCATCCGTGGCTGTGGCGGACCCGTGTTGTCGCTGCGTACCGATCGGGACTGGATCAACGACATGGTCAAGTTCGTGGGGCGTCGTCGCCGCGGACTCGCCGCCGGGGTGGGGTGAGGACGACAGTGTTCTCGCACCCCTGGTGGTTGCTCGCGCTCGTCCTCGTCGCCGCTCTCGGCGCAGGCTACTGGTACATGCTCCGCATGCGGCGTCAGCGGGCGTTGCAGTTCGCCAACACCGAGATGCTCGACCGCATCGTGCCCGCAGAGCCGCGGTGGAAGCGTTGGCTGCGCCACGCACCTATGGTCGCGCTGCTCCTGGCGTTGGTGCTGCTCGTCGTCGCAGTCGCCGGACCGCAGGCCAACCGCAAGATCCCGCGGAACAAGGCGACGGTGATCCTGGTGATGGACGTGTCGCGCTCGATGAACGCCACCGACGTCGCACCGTCGAGAATCAAGGCGGCACAGGCGGCGGCGAAACAGTTTGCCGACAACCTCACCGACGGCATCAACCTCGGACTGATCTCCTTCGCGGGTACGGCGTCGACCCTGGTGACCCCGACGCCCAACCACGATGCCACCAAGCAGGCGGTCGACAAGTTGCAGCTCGCCGACAAGACGGCGACCGGTGAGGGAATCTTCGCCGCTCTGCAGCAGATCCAGACGCTCAACGCGGTGCTCGGCGGAGACGAGGGCGCGCCACCCGCGCGCATCGTGCTGCTCTCCGACGGTAAAGAGACCGTGCCAGACGACCCGGACGATCCGCGCGGAGCCTTCACCGCCGCCCGCAAGGCGAAAGAGGAGAAGATCCCGGTGTCCACGATCTCGTTCGGTACCTCGACAGGAACCGTCGATCTCGAGGGCGATCAGGTTCCGGTTCCCGTCGACGACGAGTCGCTGCGCAAGATCGCCAACCTCAGCGGTGGCCGGTTCTTCACGGCGTCGAGTCTCGATGAGCTGAACAAGGTCTACAGCACCCTGCAGGAGGAGATCGGCTACGAGTACCGCAAGGGTGACGATTCGTGGCCCTGGCTGCTCGCCGGCACGATTTTCGTCATCCTCGCCGCGGGTGGGGCGATGCTCATCAACCAGCGATTACCCTGATCGGCGCCGAGCATCCCGGCATCGACCCTGCCGACGGCACACGTACCCGCAACGGATAGGTTTGTTACCCATGTCGCAGAGCAATGAATCTCCCAGCCGTGTCTCGCGTTCGGTTCTCGTGACCGGCGGCAACCGCGGCATCGGTCTCGCGGTTGCTCGTCGTCTCTCCGCGGACGGCCACAAGGTTGCGGTCACCCACCGTGGCTCCGGCGCTCCCGAGGGGCTGTTCGGCGTCACGTGCGACGTCACCGACACCGCGTCCGTCGACGCCGCGTTCAAAGAGGTCGCCGAGCACCAGGGTCCGGTCGAGGTGGTCGTGTCGAATGCGGGCATCACCGCAGACACTCTCTTGATGCGGATGAGCGTCGACAGCTTCGAGGACGTCGTCGATGCCAACCTGACGGGCGCATTCCGCGTGACCAAGGCCGCGACGCGCGACATGCTGCGCAAGCGGTGGGGTCGATTCATCTACCTCGGTTCGGTCGTTGCGCTGATGGGTACCCCGGGGCAGGCCAACTACGCGGCGTCGAAGGCCGGATTGGTTGGCCTCGCCCGCTCGGTCACACGCGAGCTCGGCGGACGCAACATCACCGCGAATGTCGTCGCGCCCGGCCTCATCGATACCGACATGACCCGGTCGCTGCCCGAGGAGTACACCAAGACAGCCGTCGACCAGGCGATCCCCGCCAAGCGCATGGGACAGCCAGAAGAAGTCGCCGCTGTGGTCAGCTTCCTCGCGTCCGACGACTCGGCCTATGTCACCGGAAACGTCATCAACGTCGACGGCGGCCTCGGTATGGGCCACTAGCCGTATCAGCCGCACACCCCCAGCCGCACACCGACAGACACCATCCACAGACACGCCTACCCGCAGAGGAGCCCAGCACTGTGAGCGGAATCCTGGACGGAAAGACCGTCCTCATCACCGGCATCATCACCGACGCGTCGATCGCGTTCAGCACGGCAAAGGTCGCGCAGGAGCAGGGTGCGAAGGTGATCATCACCGGCATCCCCGAACGACTGCGGCTGATCGACCGCATCGCCAAGCGACTTCCGCAGGAGGTGCCGCCCGCGATTCCGCTCGACGTCACCGACGAGCAGAGCCTCGGCGAGCTCGCCGACAAGGTGCGCGAACTCGCGCCTGAGGGTGTCGACGGCCTCGTCCACTCGATCGCGTTCGCGCCGAAGACGCTGATGGGCCCCGACGCCGTGCCCTTCCTCGACGGTCCTGGTCCCGACGTCGCGAAGTCGTTCGAGATCTCGGCATGGAGTTACGCCTCGCTCGCTCGCGCGGCGCTGCCCGTGATGAACGAGGGCGGATCGATCGTCGGCATGGACTTCGACCCGCGCACGGCACTGCCGGACTACAACTGGATGGGCGTGGCCAAGGCCGCACTCGAGTCGGTCAACCGCTACGTGGCACGCGAAGTGGGTTACGCGAAGAAGATCCGCTCGAACCTCGTCGCCGCGGGTCCGATCAAAACCCTTGCAGCCAAGGCTATTTCGGGTACGGCAACCGACGATGCCAAGAAGCTCACCATGCTCAACACCTACTGGGACGGCGCGTCGCCCATCGGTTGGGACGTCAACGACCCGGTCGTGGTCGGCAAGAGCGTGTGCACCCTGCTCAGCGACTGGCTGCCCGGCACTACCGGCTCGATCGTGTACGTCGACGGCGGAGCCAGCCACAACACCTGGTTCCCGGAGAACTTCCTCAGCGAGTGACATCGCAGAGCTCGAGCACGCAGAACAGCACGGCATTCGACGCCGTGCTGTTCCTCTCGTTCGGCGGACCCAACGGGCCCGACGAGGTGATGCCGTTTCTCGAGAACGTCACGCGCGGTCGAGGCATCCCGCGCGAGCGACTGGAGGCCGTCGCCGAGCACTACTACCACTTTGGTGGGGTGTCGCCGATCAACCGGCTCAATCTCGACATGATCGAGTCGTTGCGTGCCGAGCTCGCGCGACGGGGGCGCGACCTTCCGGTCTACTTCGGAAACCGCAACTGGGAGCCGATGGTCGAGGACACCGTCGAGCAGATGTACGCCGACGGTCACCGGCGTGTGCTCGTGTTCCCGACCTCCGCCTGGGGTGGCTACTCGGGATGCCGCCAGTACCACGAGGACATCGCCCGTGCCCTCGACGCTCTCGCCGAACGCGTCGCCGATTCCGCCGACGACCCGTTGTTGCTCCGCAAACTTCCGCAGTACTGGGCCGAGCCTTCTTTCGTCGACGCCGGCGCAGATGCCGTGCGACGCGCTGTGTCTGCGCTGCCCGCTTCGGATACGCCGGCTCATCTCGTCTTCACCGCGCACTCCGTACCGATGACTGCCGACGCGGCGTCGGGGCCGGTCGACGAGACCGCCGAACGCACCGGCGACACCACGAACGGCGAGGGTATCGCGGCCGGCGGTGGTCGGCTGTACTCACGGCAGGTGCGCGCGGCGTCGAACGCCGTGGCCGAGGCGGTCGGGGGCCCTGCACCGTCAGATGTCGATCAGGTCTGGCAGTCGAGGTCGGGCCCACCGCAGATCCCGTGGCTCGAGCCCGACATCTGCGACCACCTCGAATCTCTCTCCGCGGCAGGCATATCCAGAGTGGTGGTGAGTCCCATTGGATTCATCTCCGACCACCTCGAGGTGGTGTGGGACCTCGACAACGAGGCCGCGGAAGTCGCCGAGAAACTCGGGATGGAATACGTGCGTGCCGACAGCGTGGGCACCGATCCACGCTTCATCACGCTGATCGCCGATCTCATCGACCGGTATGCCGACGGCGGCGGTGATCTGCGGGCTCTCGGGTGCGCCGACAATGGCGCGACGTGCCGCCCGAACTGTTGCGTCCCCGCGCGCCGACCGCAGCGCGCTTAGCGATCAGGGCGAGACGGCCACGAGTCGCTGAGTTCAGGGGATCGTCGGCACGTATTCCGAGATCACCCGGTTCACCGCTGCGCCGCGTGCGGCGCGGGCAAGCGAGACCAGTCGACGCAATTCGCCGTCGCCGGAGAGCAATTCGTTCGACGTTGCGCCGAACGTGACGTCACCTCGACCGGCGACGGTGACGATGGCCTCGATCTGCGCGGCCGTATCGATCACTCTGCTGGCGCGGGCGTCGTCGTGGGGCGGGAGGTCGACCTGATTGCGCAGCGTCAGCGCGCGGACGGAGCCACGGAGATCGGCGGGCGGGTTGCCTGCACGCGATCCGACTCTGGTCGCCAGGGCTGCTGCCTCCGAGACCGATTGCCGCAGTTGATATTCCACTTCTCCGACGGGCGCGGACGGATCTGCGGGCAGCGGTCCGGCGTAGCGGTGGACAGACCAGCGGCAGACGTCGGCGTCGAGGTGGGGGACGAGCGCAAGGGGACCGGCGCGATCTCCGATCTCATCGTCGACCAGCAACACTTCACCCGCTGCGAAAGACGCAGACGTGGCAGGTCCCGGGGGCAGGCCGTGCGGGTCGCCCGCCGACGGCAGGCGCACCGACATCGCCGTGGCATCACGGAGGAGAGCGAGGAGTCCGAGAACGCCGTCGTCGCCGACGCGTGGGTGGTCGGTGTGGTCATCGACCACATGGCGGTCGGCGAAGATCGCAAGCGTGTCGGCCACATCGTCGGGTGAGCATCGGCCCGCCAGCCACGCCGCGGCCCAGCCACCGAGCGCGCATGCGGGCCACGCTCGCGTCACGGTGTGGTCGGTACTGGTCACGAGGAATCACGATACCGATGGCTGCTCACGCGCGCTGCGCGCACCGACCCCACGCGCGTAGCGCGCATCGACTCCGACACGTCCGCGGCATGCCCGGCGTGGCGACACGTGGCGGGTCCGGTCTGCCCCTAGCGTGTCCGGGATGAGCGACGATCGATATGGACGAGACGTGCTGGCGACGCCGCGGCGGGCCAAGCCGCGACCACCCGAGGTGGCGGCCCAACGTGACCTGGTTGTCGAGGATGCCGCAACCGGCTTCTGCGGTGCCGTCATCGGACTGGAGAAGAGCTACTCCGGCGATCTCGTGCGACTCGAGGATCGTCACGGACAGTCGCGCGTGTTCCTGATGCTGCCGGGTGCGTTTCTCATCGACGGCAAACCGGTGACGCTCGTGCGCCCACGGACCCGCGGGCCGCAGGCCCCGTCACGCACCGCGTCCGGATCGCGGGCGCTGCCGCAACAACGTGCGCGGCAAGCCAGGGCGAGTCGACTCTTCGTCGAGGGTGTGCACGACGCCACGCTCATCGAGCGTGTATGGGGCGCCGACCTCCGCGCCGAAGGCGTCGTCGTGGAGAGCCTCGACGGACTCGACAATCTCGAAACCGCGCTGTCGGAGTTCGGGCCGGCACCGCATCGACGCGTCGGTGTCCTCGTCGACCACCTCGTCGCTGGCTCCAAAGAAGAACGGCTGACGGCAGAAGTCGGTGACAACGTGCTGGTGTGCGGACATCCCTACATCGACGTCTGGCAGGCGGTGAAACCGTCGTCGGTACGCATCGCCGCGTGGCCCGATGTCCCGCGCGGCGAAGACTGGAAAACCGGCATCTGCGCCCGCCTGCGGTGGGGAACTCCGCAGGATGGTTGGCGTCGAGTCCTGGCCGGCGTCAACGACTTTCGCGATCTCGAGGTCCCGTTGCTGCGGTCGGTGGAAGAGCTGATCGACTTCGTGACACTCGCGCCTGACGACGACTGATCGGACTACGCAGTTCTGCTCGACGTCCGGTTTGTCGGATTCGTTCTGGCACAATGAATATATGAGCGCACTGATCTGGCTTGCCGCCGCGGTCGTGCTGCTGATCGGAGAGATCTTCAGTGGCGATCTCGTCCTTCTCATGCTCGGCGGCGGGGCTCTTGCGACCGCGGGAGTCGACGCCGCGTTCGACCCGCCGATATGGGTCGACGGCGTGGTCTTCGCCGTGGTGTCGATCCTCCTCGTGGCTCTGGTACGGCCGATTGCCAAGCGCCACATGTTGAGTCGCCCACGGGTGCTGACCAATACCGAGGCGCTCGAGGGCAAGCGCGGCGTCGTGACCGAGCAGGTCGACGGCAGCGACGGCCGGGTCAAGATCGGCGGCGAGATCTGGTCGGCGCGCTCGATGGATCCGGCCGAGACCATCGAGCCGGGCGAGCACGTGACAATCGTGCAGATCGACGGCGCGACCGCCGTCGTCTGGAGAGGGTGAGTTCCATGGAATACATTGGCCTGGCTGTAGTGATCCTCCTGGTTCTCTTCGTCGTGGTGGTCCTCGCGAAATCGGTGGCGCTCATCCCGCAGGCCGAAGCAGCGGTGATCGAGCGGCTCGGTCGCTACACGCGGACCGTCTCAGGTCAGCTGACGCTCCTGCTGCCGTTCATCGACCGGATCCGAGCACGGGTCGACATCCGTGAACGTGTCGTGTCGTTTCCTCCGCAGCCGGTGATCACCGAGGACAACCTGACCCTCTCCATCGACACGGTCGTGTACTTCCAGGTCACCAATCCCCGCTCGGCGGTGTATGAAATCGATGACTACATCGCGGGTGTCGAGCAGCTGACCATCACCACGTTGCGCAACGTCGTCGGCGGCATGACGTTGGAGGAGACGCTGACCTCGCGCGACTCGATCAACGGGCAGTTGCGCGGGGTTCTCGACGAGGCGACCGGCAGGTGGGGTCTGCGGGTGGCCCGTGTCGAGCTGAAGTCGATCATGCCGCCACCGTCGATCCAGGAGTCGATGGAGAAGCAGATGAAGGCCGACCGGGAGAAGCGCGCGACAATCCTCGCGGCAGAGGGCCAGCGCGAGTCGGCGATCAAGACGGCAGAGGGCAACAAGCAGAGCCAGATCCTCGCGGCGGAAGGCGCCAAGCAAGCGGCGATCCTCGGCGCCGAGGCTGATCGCCAGTCGCGCATTCTGCGTGCCCAGGGCGATCGCGCGGCGGTCTACCTGCAGGCGCAGGGCGAGGCGAAGGCCATCGAGAAGACTTTCGCGGCGGTGAAGTCGAGCAAGCCGACGCCCGAGGTTCTCGCCTATCAATATCTGCAGCAGATTCCGGAGATGGCCAAGGGCGAGGCGAACAAGGTCTGGGTGCTGCCCACCGATTTCGGGTCGGCGCTGCAGGGATTCGCTCGGTCATTCGCTCAGCAGGGCGATGACGGCGTGTTCCGGTACGAGCCCAACCATGACGAATCGGCCCCGGAGGTCGACGACGCCGAGACCGAGGACTGGTTCTCCCTCGCATCAGACCCCAAGGTCGCGCAGGCGGTTGCGGAGGCCGAGGCCGTTGCGCGTACGCCCGTCGCCCCCGAGGTGAGCACACGGCCCGCGCGATCGTCGCTGCCCTACGCCGCCGCGCAACCCGCCGCGGGCGAGTTGGCCGACGCCGCGTCTCCTGCAGCGCAGGCAGACGACGACGCGTCGCGCACCGAGTGAGGTCTACGCAGCTGTCGACTGCTCGCGTACCGGTAGTCGGACGTCGACGATCAGCCCGATGACGCCGACGGCGAAGAACGTGGCGCTCAAGAGCATCAGCATCGGATTGCGTTCGCCGGTCAGGGCGTTGCCGAGCAGGACCACCGCGACGGTGCCCGGCGCCGAGGCGACGATCGTTGCGACCAGATAGGGGAGCAGTCGCACCGACGAGAGTCCGGCGCACCAGTTCAGCAGCCAGAACGGACAGATCGGGATCAACCGCAACGATCCGATCGCCAACCACCCGCGCGCAGCAAGCCTCCTGTCGATCGTCATGACGACCGGACGGCGTAGGAACGGCGTGACCCGGTCACGCCCTGCCCACCGCGCGAGGAGAAATCCGAGCGTGGCGGCCACCGCCGTCGCGACCAGTGCACCGGCAAGACCCACGACTGGTCCGAACAGCACGCCCGCGGACACCGTGAACACGGTCCGGGGGATGGGAAACACGGTCAGCAGCGCGTACGCGAGGAAGAAGACCCAGACGAACCCTGGCCCCAGGTCTTGGCCCCAACTACGCACACTTGCGACCGTCGGGACGGGGACCAGGTACGACACCAACAGGACAATGCAGCCCGCGACGAATGCGATGACCGCGTTTCGGATGACCCGTCTGCGTGCCACACGGTCCCCGACCTGACGTGGAGGCGTCGGGGTCGCGGTCTCGGAAGGCACCGGGTAACTCTACTCGTCATCTCATGTGCGAACTGCTTCCGTGGAGCACTTACTCGACCGAGCGAACGATCGGCTAAGGTTCGGTTACGCGCCCAACAGGAGCATCACGGAGGTTAGCCAGACCACATGAATGATCAGCCTGTGCAGTCAGACCTTGCAGCACTCGACGAGGCCTACCAACGGTGGTCGGAGTCGGCGGCTGCAGTACTAGCCAAGTCGCGGCGGGTTGACGTCGCCGACCTTCCCGATGCTCCAGAAGCCCTGCTGTCGACCTCGACGGCCGATGGCCTCACGGTTCGGCCGCTCTACACCCGCAAGGACGAAACCCCCGAGCCCGGCCTGCCTGGGGCGTTTCCCTACGTTCGTGGTGCGGATCCCGCGCGCGACGTGACGGCCGGGTGGCGAGTCACCGAGCGGTTCGGCGACGATCCGGCCGTCGGCGCGGCGGCGGTCAACACCGAGATCCTCGAGGCCATGAACAACGGCACCAGCGGCCTGTGGATCGCGGTCGGTGGGGCAGTGTCGGCTGACGACCTCGCCACGGTGCTCGACGGCGTCTACCTCGATCTCGCGCCGGTGACACTCGACGTCGGGGAAAACGGGATCGCTGCGGCAGAGGCGTTCGCCGCGATCCGTGCAGGTGCGCCCGAGCCACCTGTGACCATTGCGCCCACAGTTGGCACGACCCATTCGCTGGGACTCTCGCCGCTGACGGCGGCATTCAGCGGCCGACCGACCGTCGACGCCGCAGAGGCGACTGCGCTAGCCGTCGCGAATCCCGATCCCGCCCTACGGACGTTCCGCGTCGACGGTGCCGACTTCGCGACCGCCGGTGCCGACAACGGGCTCGAGATCGCGCTCGTCGTGGGCGCGGCCCTCACACATCTGCGTGATCTCACCGACGCCGGGTTGTCTCCGGCGCAGGCGTTGACCCAGGTGTCGTTCGGTGTGTCGGTCGACGATGACCAGTTCGCATCCATCGCGAAACTGCGTGCGCTGCGCAAGATCTGGGCGCGTGTCGCCGGTGTCCTCGACGCGCCGGAGGTCGGTGGTGCGCTCACCCACGCGGTCACCGCGCTCTCGATGTACTCGCAGCGAGACCCCTGGGTGAACATGCTGCGCAGCACGGTTGCTGCTTTCGGTGCGGGTGTCGGCGGAGCCGACCAGGTGAGCGTCCTGCCCTACGATGCCGCGCTGCCGGCGTCGAAGCGCACGTCGGGGCCGACGTTCACCCGACGCATCGCCCGCAACACCCAGCTGCTACTCCTCGAGGAATCCAACGTCGGCCGCGTCCTCGACCCCGCAGGCGGTTCGTGGTTTGTCGAAAGCCTCACCGACGACCTCGCATCCAACGCGTGGGCGGTCTTCACCGACATCGAGGCCGCCGGTGGCTACCGGGCCGCGCTCTCGTCGGGGTGGGTCGCCGACCGTATCGGCGAATCGCTGGCTCGACGCGACGTCGAGGTGGCGCATCGTCGTAAGCCGGTCACCGGGGTCAGTGAATTCCCCAACCTCGACGAGAAGCCGCTCGGCCAGGACACTGCCGACACGACCGGCCTCGCTACCGGAGGTCCGCGGCTCGCACGGGTCGGGCGCGCATTCGAGGCATTGCGCGATCGATCCGACGCCGTCCTCGCCGATACCGGACGACGCCCGACGGTACTGCTGCTGCCGCTCGGGAGCGTCGCAGAACACAACGGACGTACCACTTTCGTGGCGAATCTCCTTGCCGCAGGCGGAATCGCGGTCATCAACCCCGGACCGGTGACCGCCGACGACATCGCCGACCTCGCAACCGCGGCCGACACCCCGATTGCGGTCATCTGCGGAACTAAACAGCGATACGCCGACGACGGGCCCGCCGCGCTGGCGGCGGCACGTGCGGCCGGACTCGGCACCGTGCTCCTCGCCGGACCCGAAAGAGAATGGCCTGCAACGGAATCCGACGGTCAGGCGAAGCCCGACGGCTCGCTGCGTGTCGGCATCGACGCGGTCGCCACCCTGCAGGATCTTTTTGACACGCTGACCACATCGACCCCGGTCGGGGCGGATACCTCGGGAGCCTCGGCATGACTGATACGCACCAGGCGGGCACACAGCAGACGGGAACGATCGGGAGTTTCGCCGACGTCGACCTCGACGGCGCAGGCGATTTCGCCGCCACCGCAGCATCGTCGGATGCCGCCGACGCGATCGATGCGCTCGCCTCGGCGAACGGCTATTCGACCGAGCAGGTCGTCTGGAGCACACCCGAGCAGATCGACGTCAAGCCCATCTACACGCGCGCCGACCGTGACGCCGTCACCCGCGACGCCGAGCACCCCTATCCGCTCGACTCGATCCCCGGCGCCGCCCCCTTCATCCGCGGTCCATACCCGACGATGTATGTGAACCAGCCGTGGACAATTCGTCAGTACGCGGGCTTCTCGACGGCTGCGGAGTCGAACGCCTTCTACCGACGCAATCTGGCGGCCGGGCAGAAGGGCCTGTCGGTCGCCTTCGATCTCGCAACCCACCGCGGCTACGACTCCGACCATCCGCGCGTCGCAGGTGACGTCGGTATGGCGGGCGTCGCGATCGACTCGATCCTCGACATGCGTCAGCTCTTCGACGGTATCGACCTGGGCGCCGTCTCGGTGTCGATGACGATGAACGGCGCCGTGTTGCCCATCCTGGCGTTGTATGTCGTTGCCGCCGAAGAGCAGGGCGTGCCGCCCGAGAAGCTGGCCGGGACCATCCAGAACGACATACTCAAAGAGTTCATGGTCCGCAACACCTACATCTATCCGCCCAAGCCCTCCATGCGGATCATCTCCGACATCTTTGCCTACACCAGCGCGAAGATGCCGAAGTTCAACTCGATATCGATCTCCGGCTATCACATCCAGGAGGCCGGAGCGACCGCCGATCTCGAGCTGGCCTACACGCTCGCCGACGGCGTCGAGTACATCCGCGCCGGTATTGAGGCGGGCCTCGACATCGACAAGTTCGCCCCCCGACTTTCCTTCTTCTGGGGTATCGGCATGAACTTCTTCATGGAGGTCGCCAAGCTCCGTGCCGCACGGCTGCTGTGGAGTGAACTGGTCGCACAGTTCAGCCCGAAGAACCCGAAATCGCTGTCGCTGCGCACACATTCGCAGACGTCCGGATGGTCACTGACGGCGCAGGACGTCTTCAACAACGTGGCACGCACCTGCGTCGAGGCAATGGCTGCGACGCAGGGGCACACGCAGTCGCTGCACACCAACGCGCTCGATGAGGCCATCGCTCTGCCGACCGACTTCTCGGCAAGAATCGCCCGCAACACGCAGCTACTGCTCCAACAGGAGTCGGGCACCACGCGTCCCATCGATCCGTGGGCGGGGTCGAACTACGTCGAGTGGCTCACCGCGCAACTCGCCGAGAAGGCTCGTCGCCACATTGCGGAGGTCGAGGAGACCGGCGGCATGACGCAGGCCATCAACGAGGGTTTGCCGAAACTCCGCATCGAGGAGGCTGCCGCCCGCACCCAGGCGCGCATCGACTCGGGCCAGCAACCACTCATCGGCGTGAACAAGTACCGAGTCGACGACGACGAAGAGATCGAGGTTCTCAAGGTCGAGAACTCCAAGGTGCGGGCCGAACAACTCGAGAAGCTCGAAAGGCTTCGGGCACAACGTGATCAGGCGGCCGTCGATGCGGCACTGG
>NZ_LZMO01000133.1:0-47400 GCF_001665715.1 Gordonia sp. 852002-10350_SCH5691597 | reverse complement strand
GTCGTCACCCGGAGCACCCCACCGCGGAGGAGGGTTGCCGACCAGCTAGCCGGGGCTTGTCGCTGGCACTCATGACCTGTTCCCAGGATCACCGACACGACGCGCAGCTGTCAACTTTCGCTCAGCGTGCACGAAAAGGACATGTCCGAGCACAGTGAGAGGGGCCGATACGCTCCGGCTAGGGAACCCAACATGCCCCACGACGAGAGGTTGTATCTGACGCGGTCGACCTATGTGTCGAGGCCGCGGGTCCGGAGGTGGCTGATTGTGTTGTTCGTCGGATTGTCCATCGCGATCGTTGTACTGCTCTTCTTTCCGCTCGGCAGCCACCCCGACGCGCACTGCGCTCCGGCGCTTTTCGGCCAGGACACCCATCTTTGGGGAGCAAGCACGTCGGGCATCGACCAGACGTGCGAGCATCGGCGCATTCAGAGCCTGGCATGGGCCGTGTTGCTGACACCATTTCTGTGCATCAGCCTTGTCGGTCTGTGCACAGTTGCGCTTCCACGCAACCGGTAACGTGAATCCATGCCAGCTTCGGAGGTCTTCGTCCTGTCCAGGCCGCACGGAACTGTTCGAGCCACCGGCGCATCCGCGGGATTCACCGACGCCACCGAGGCCGCCGAGGCGTTGCGTTCCGGGCGCATCGGGGCCGTCACCGGGGCGATCGGGTTCACCTCGGCCGACGACGCCGCGCTACTGGTTCCCGAGACCATCACGCACAGCGGTTCTACGATCGTGGGGCAAGCACCCGAACCCGCTCACGCTGAGCATGTCACGCTGATTCCCGACGCCGCGACGCATCGGGACCGGGTCGCACGTGCCATCGACGAGATCGACTCGGGGGCGTTGTCGAAGGTTGTGCTCGCCCGCGCCGTCGAGTTCGACGTCGAACCGCCCGTCGACCCGGATCGACTTCTCGAAGCACTGGCGTACGGAAACGCCGAGCACTCTGCGTTTCTGGTCGACCTCAGCGTCGACGAGCACACCGATCCGCGCGCGCGATGGCTCGTCGGCGCCAGCCCAGAAGTGTTGCTGCGCAAGCAAGGTCTGGAGGTGACGTGTCGGCCGTATGCCGGATCGGCGGCGCGGTCAGCAGACCCCGACGTCGATCACGCCGCTGGGCGCGCACTGCTGGCTTCGACGAAGGACCGGGCCGAGCACGCATTCGTCGTCGACCATCTTCGCGATGCGCTCGAGCCGATCTGTCGCGAACTCGACGTGTCCGATCAGCCGTCGCTGGTCTCGACCGGCGAGATGTGGCATCTGGCGACACCGATACGCGGTGTGCTGACCGATCCGACGATCACCGCCCTCGACCTGGCGCTGCTACTGAGTCCGACCCCAGCGGTGTGCGGAACACCGGGAGACGTTGCAGCACAATTCATCTCGGCCCATGAAGAGCGTCGTGGATTCTACGCGGGCGCCGTCGGATGGTCGGGCGCCGCCGGCGACGGCGAGTGGATGGTGACGATCCGTTCACTCGAACTGTCCGACGACCGCCGTCACGTCCGCACCTGGGCCGGCGGCGGCATCGTCGCCGGGTCAGAGCCGCAGGCAGAGCTCGACGAGACGTCGGCGAAGCTCGCGACCGTCCTGCGCGCGCTGGGCGTCGACGGGCTCGGTTGACGCCGGGGCCGCGGGCTTCGCCCGGCCGCCCGCGCAGAAAGTAGGGGAAGGATCGTTTCCCCTGGTTCCTGAGCCCTCCCCCGGTTACAACGCGGGGAAAGGCACGCAAGCCGAGGAAGAATCCCTTCCCCTACATCCTGCAAGGCCCCGGCGCCGAAACTAGCGGAAAGATCGTTTCCCCCAGTTCCTGAGCCCTCCCCCGGTTACAACGCGGGGAAAGGCACACAAGCCGAGGAAGAATCCTTTCCCCTAGATTCTGCGCGGCGGGGCCCAACGGGTCAGTCCGACAGCCCGGCGGCCCGGCGGCCGCGCTCCCTCAGATCGACGCCGCGAGCGAGTCGGTCAGGATGTCGAGCCCCTGGTGCAGTTCGTCGCCGCTGATCGTCAGCGGCGGGGCGATGCGGAAGATGCCGCCCATGCCGGGGAGCTGGACGATGTTCATGTGCAGTCCGCGCTCGAGGCAGGCGGCAGTCACCCTGGCGCCCAGCGCATCCGCGGGTGTGCGCGACGCCTTGTCGGTCACGAGTTCGACGCCCTGCAGCAGCCCGCGGCCGCGAACGTCGCCGACCACCTCGACGTCGTCGCGCAGCCCGATCAGTCTCTCGCGCAACTGATCTCCGAGTTTGGCGGCACGCTCGACGAGTCCCTCTCGTTCGATGACGTCGAGCACCGTGAGGGCGACGGTCGCGGCGAGCGGGTCGGATGCATGCGTGGTGTAGAAGAGGAATCCCCGCTCGGCACAACGGTCTTCGATCTCCGCGCTCGTCACGACGGCGGCGACGGGTAGGCCTGCGCCGAGAGTCTTCGACAGCGTGAGAATGTCGGGGGCCACTCCGTCACGCTCGAATGCGTACATCGTGCCGGTGCGGCCGAGTCCGGTCTGTGCCTCGTCGAGGATCAACAACATGCCTCGGTCGTCACACATCTGCCGCAACCGCGGGAGGTAGCCTTCGGGCAGTTCGATGATGCCACCCGACGACAGAATCGGCTCGAC
The DNA here is from genome assembly GCF_001665715.1 of Gordonia sp. 852002-10350_SCH5691597. Taxonomy (NCBI): domain Bacteria; kingdom Bacillati; phylum Actinomycetota; class Actinomycetes; order Mycobacteriales; family Gordoniaceae; genus Gordonia; species Gordonia sp. 852002-10350_SCH5691597. Next base: position 44,777 of record NZ_LZMO01000133.1, on the reverse strand, counting down.
GATGCACGCGGCGAGCGAACCGTTCGACTGCGTGTCGACGGCCGCGAACCCGTACTCGAGTTCGGCTTCCCAGTCGTAGGACCCGTCGGCGTTGCGGAACGGCGAGCGGTACGCGTTCGGAGTCGGAAGCGTGGAGTTGCCCGGCAGCGTGGGGCCGTAGCCGCGTCGGCCCGCCGAGAAGGTGGCAGCCGCTGCGCCAGAGGTCATTCCGTGCCACGACCGGTCGAACGAGACGATCTCGTACCGGCCGGTGGCGAGCTTGGCCATCTTGATCGCCGCCTCGTTGGACTCGGCTCCCGTGGTCAACAGCACTGTGCGCGTAAGGTTCTCGGGCAGCGTCATCGAAAGCCGTGAAGCAAAGTCGACGACGGGCCTGCTGAGCATGCCACTGAACAAATGGTCAAGCGTGGCAACCGAATTCGACACCGCCTCGACGATCGCGGGATGCGAATGACCTAGCACGGCACTCATCTGACCCGACGTGAAGTCGAGGATGCCGTTGCCGTCGGAGTCGTAGACGTACGACCCCGAGGCGCGTTCGATGATGCGCGGCGTGAACGCGGGAATGTAGCGGGTCAGGTGTCGTTGGGCGGCATCCCAGAAGGCGTCGTCTGTCATGGTCGTCCTCAAGATCGGTCGTACGGATCATCCAACTATGGCATAGTCAGTTAGGACATTCATCTTTTCAGGAGCACACAACCCGATGGGACCTCAGCCGCCGATCAGCGTCAGCGAACACTCTGACATGCCCATTTACCGGCAGATCGTCACGCAGTTGACCTTCATGATCGAGATGGGGCAGCTCGGCGTCGGCGACCGCCTACCCGGTTCCCGCATGCTCGCCGACAACCTCGGCATCAACCGGAACACTGTCGCCAGGGCCTACGGCGACCTGCGCGCGGCCGGACTGGTCGAATCGCGGGGACGCGGCGGGATGGTCGTGCTCGCCGCGACGTCGACGCGGTCTCGGTCCGAAGCACGCGACACAGCTCGCGAGACACTGCAACGCGCGGTCGATGAGTGCCTCCAGCTCGGACTCTCCCCAACCGAAATTGGCGACCTCGCACTGAATCTCGCAGTCACGCAAGCCGATTCACCTCGCGTGTACTTCGTCGAGTGCAACGACGACCGCGCCGACTACTTCGCTGACGAACTCACCGAGAAGCTCGGCGTTCGGGTCATCCCGCTCGTACTCGATCGCTTCGACCCCGATGCCGTCCCAGCAGACCTGGTACTCACCACGTTCTTCCACCTCGCGCAGGTCCGCGGGTTGATGGGTGATGGTGCCGAGGTGGTGGCGATCGTCGTCGCACCACACATCCGCACGCTCATGCAGATCGCCGACGTTCCGCCCGAACAGAAGGTCGGACTCTGGTACAACACCGCCGAACAGGCTGCGAGCGTGAGGGATTCACTGTCAGCCGCGGGCATCACAGACGTCACGATGCTCGACGGAACGTCCGACGACGAACTCGACGGACTCGACGTCGTCGTGATCCCCAGCGAGACAGCAGAACTCACCGACAGATTGGCTCAGCGGGTACGCGTCATCGAGTTCGGCAACGTCCTCGACGACGCGTCGGTGCGCATGGTTCGAGAGGTGTTGCGCGACCTACGGTCGGCTAGTCAGCCGAGCGCCTGATCCAGATCGCCGAGCAGGTCGTCGACGCCCTCGAGCCCCACCGAGAGCCGCACCACCGCATCGCTGAGTCCGATCGCCGCCCGACCGTCCGGGCCCATCGCGCGATGCGTCGTCGTTGCGGGGTGGGTGATGAGCGACTTGGAGTCGCCGAGATTGTTCGAGATGTCGATGACCTGCAACGCGTTGAGCACCTCGAACGCACGTTTCTTGCCGTCGACGCCGTCGCGGTCGTTGAGTTCGAACGTCACGACGGTGCCGCCGCCCGACATCTGCTTGGTCGCGAGATCGTATTGCGGATGCGACGTGATGAACGGGTACTTGGTCCACCGCACACGAGGGTCGGCCTCGAGGAACTCGGCGATGCGCAACGCCGACGCCACCGACGCGTCGACGCGCAGGCGCATGGTCTCGAGTCCCTTGAGTAGTGTCCACGCGTTGAACGGACTCAACGCGGGACCGGTGTGACGCATCAGAGTTTGTACCGGACCATCGATGAATTCCTTGGTGCCCAACACCGCACCACCCATCACGCGGCCCTGGCCGTCGATGTGCTTGGTACCCGAGTAGACGATCACGTCGGCGCCGAGGTCGAACCCGCGTTGCAGCAGCGGTGTGGCGAAGACGTTGTCCAACACCACTTTTGCGCCCGCAGCGTGAGCAAGCTCAGATACCTTGGCGACGTCGACGAGCGTCTGCATCGGATTCGACGGCGTCTCGAAGAACACCGCGTCCGCGGGTGTCGACAGCGCCTGCTCCCACTGGTCGAGGTCCTCGCCGTCGACGAAAACCGTTTCGACGCCCCAGCGCGGCAGGATCTCGTTGCACACCACGAAGCACGAACCGAACAGGCTGCGCGCCGCGACGAGCCGATCGCCCGCCTTCAGCAGCGCGCCGAGCGCCACGAACACTGCGGCCATACCGCTCGCCGTCGCGAAGCATGCCTCGGCACCGTCGAGCAGGCGTAGGCGCTCCTCGAACATGGCTGTGGTCGGATTTCCGTAGCGGGAGTAGACAAATCGCTCGTCCTCACCGGTGAATGCGCGCTCAGCCGCTTCCGCGGAGTCGTAGACGTAGCCACTGGTCAGGTAGAGCGCCTCGGAGGTCTCGAAGAAGCCAGAGCGAGCCAAGCCACCGCGCACGGCCAAGGTGTCGAAGGAGACGCCTTCTGGCAGATCGTGACTCACGACTGCCTCCACGGAAGATTCGACGCACGCCACCCGACGGCTCCGCGGTGGTCGTTCTCGTCGAGCCCACCTTCGAATCCGTCGAGGATGTTGTACGCCTTGGCGATTCCCGCTGCGGTCGCGGCCTCGGCGGCTCCGATCGAGCGATGACCCGAGCGGCACAGGAAGATCACTTCGTTGTCGTCACGAATACCCGCATCGCGCAGTTCCGCGATGAATGCCTGGTTGGGCGACCCGTCGGGGAAGGTGTTCCACTCGACGAAGACGGTCTTCTTCTCGATGACCTCGAGGTCGGGGACACCGACGAAGGCCCACTCCGCTGTAGTGCGGCAGTCGACCAGAACCGTGTTGGGGTCGGTCTCCAGCCTCTCCCAGGCCTGCTGGGGAGTCAGATCGCCTGCATAGGTCATGCCCTGCACACCTTCCGCTGTCCTTTGTCGCCTGTCCCGAACGCACTGCTTGCCGGGAGTTTCGTCGCCTAGCAATGTACTCGCGCGCCGGTCGTGGCGTGATTTCGACCCGAACCCGCCACGACCCCGCCACTCAAGCGTCCACCGCGAGCGCCGCAACGACGGCGTCGAGATCATGGCCGTCGGCACGCCTGATTGCCCAAGTGTTCATGGGCATCGCGAGATCGGAGATGGGAAGAAGCGTGAACTCGGTGCGATCGATCGCGCGCATCGACTCCGTTTCCTCTGGAACCAAGGTGAATCGGTCACCGCCGCGGAGCATCAACGCCATGCCGGTGATGGTCGAGTAGCGGTGCGCCGCGTCGACGAGCACACCGAGATCGCGCAGCAGCCGCGAGTACGGCCCGTACCGCAAATCCCAGTGTCTCGGCCCGGACACCAGCGTCATCCCCCGCAGGTCAGCCGTCGTGATCGCGTCGGCCCCCGTGAATCTCGACGCGTCGACGACGGCCACCACTCTCGACGTCGCGAGCAGCGTGCCCACGAGGTCGGGATGGTGTTCGGGAAGATGCGAGATCGCGAGATCGATCTCGCCGCCGAGAAGTTGCTCCGGCATCTCCAGCGACGGCATCTGGGAGATGATCACCCGATGGGTCTCCTCCACCTGATCGGCGACCGCCGAGATACGTCGACGCTGTTCGTGTGTGAGCTCATCCGGCACGGCAAGCCGCAGGTCCGTGTGGTGGGTCGCGCGCACGGCGGACGGTAGCGAGTCGAGATCTGCGACGACCCGCTCGGCAAGCGGAATCAGCGCCCTTCCTGCATCGGTGAGCGCGGTGTGATGCGTCGACCTGTCGAAGAGGCGGACGCCGAGCTCGGACTCCAGCGCCCTGATCCGTTTGCTCAGCGGGGGCGCGGACATGTGGAGTGACTCCGCAGCCCTGGTGAAGTTGAGCTCGCGTGCCACGGCGAGGAAGTAACGGAGGTGCATGACATCCATGGAAATATCCAACACTCCAGATCGCGCTTGGTATTTCCATTCAGGCAACACCGGAGCGTCTGAACTGGTCGTTCCCTTCCGCCCACAACGCTCCTAGCGTGGAGATAACGAGCTCTGTTCGCCGGCGAATCGGGAGGCATCATGTTCGAGCATCTGTACGTTCTCAATGGCCGCAAGCACTCCATCCTGCGGGTCGACGCGGCCGACGGCACCGTCGAGTCCGTGACCGATCAGACGGGCTACCTGCCGGACGGGATCGTGACCACGCCCGACCGCATCTACTGGACGACGATGGGCAAGCCCACCCGCGCCGCGGTGACGGTCGGGACCTCCCCTGACGATGAATGGGATTTCAGCGCTCCGAACGGATCGGTGCGCACCTGCGCCCTCGACGGTACCGGACAGACCCAGCTGGTTCCCGACGGCACCATCACCACCGGCAAGCAGCTCACCGCCGACTTCGACGCCGCCCTTCTCTACTTCTGCGACCGCGAGGGTACGACGGTCTATCGCGTTGCCACCGACGGCACCGGCCTCACCCCGCTGGTCCACAACACCCGAGACGACACCTGGACACAGGAATGCGTCGGAGTCGCGGCGGACCCGGTCGGCGGGTTCCTCTACTGGACGCAGAAGGGCCCGAGCAAGGGTGGGCGCGGGAAGATCTTGCGCGCGGGCCTCGACCTCCCGGAGGGCGAAACCGCCTCCACCCGAACGGATATCGAAGTGCTGTGGCACGACCTGCCGGAACCGATCGACCTCCATCTCGACCTCGACACCAACACCGTCTTCTGGACCGATCGCGGAGCAGCGCCCGATGGCAACACGCTCAATCGGGCGGCGATACCCGACAAGGGTCACGCGGGTGCCACCCCGGAGATTCTCGCCTACGGCTTCGACGAGGCGATCGGCCTGGCCGTCGACACCGACGCCGGGTTGGTCTACGTCAGCGATCTCGGTGGCTCGATCCGGTCTGTCGAGATCGGTCGCGACCACGCCGTACGCGAGATCGTCCATCTGCCCGACTCGTCGTTCACTGGCATCGCCGGGCTCTGAAGTACGGGCTCAGCAGGAGCCTGATATCCACTCCCACAACATCTCTCGAAAGAAGAACACGCGATGAGCAACTACGCGAAATCACTCGACGACGTCGACGCACGGCCGGTGGCCGTCGTCGGAGCCGGCACACTCGGGCGTCGAATCGCCCTCATGTTCTCCACTCGAGGCGGCGAGGTGCGGATCTTCGACCAGAGCGCCGACCAACGTGAGGCGGCCACTCAGTACGTCGATGACACCATCGACGAAACGCTGAAGATCATCGGCAAAGGCGTTGCGGGAAAGGTGATCCCGGCATCAACCCTCGCCGATGCGGTTGCAGGCGCATGGCTGGTCGTTGAGGCCGTGCCCGAGCGCCTCGACATCAAGATCCCGCTGTGGGGCGAGATCGACGCAGCCGCAGCTGACGACGCGATTTTCGCGACCAACTCGTCGTCGTACGCATCGTCGACGATGATCGAGAACGTGCGGAACCCAGAACGCATGTGCAACATGCACTTCTACATGCCGCCGATGTCGAACGCGGTCGACCTCATGTCCGACGGCGAGACCGCCCGCGACGTCCTCGACTCTCTCCTCACCCTGCTACCCGAATTCGGCATCCACCCGTTCGAAGCACACAGGGAGAGCACGGGATTCATCTTCAATCGCATCTGGGCGGCCATCAAGCGCGAGTCACTGGAAGTCGTCGCCGAGGGCGTGTCGACGCCCCACGACATCGACGAGATGTTCAAGATCAACTGGCACATGCCAACCGGCCCGTTCGCCATGATGGACAGCGTGGGACTCGACGTCGTGCTCGACATCGAAAACCATTACGCCGCAGAGAATCCGAACCTGCCGACCGGTCCGCGCGAACTGCTCGAGCGCTACGTCGACGACGGCAAGCTCGGCCGCAAGACCGGCGAGGGGTTCTACACCTACAAGTGACTTCTTTATCTACAAGTGAATTGTCAGCTCTTGCAGAGCTTCCACGTGCCGTCGTCCTTCACCACGACAACGCTAGTGGTCTGCTTCTCGTCGGGCGTCTTGTCGAAGTGCCAGTGCACGCGGGCCGTCGCGCGGTCGCCGTTGACCGTCACGTCGGTGATCTCCGGAATCACGATGCGGCCCTTCGACTCGACCGAGGTCCGGTTCTGACTCACGAACTCCTGCTCGGAGATGAATGAGCTCGACGACGTGTCGGCGGCACACGTCGACTGCTTGAACTTGCCGTAGTCGACGTTGTTGCGTGCGGTGTAGTTGTCGTTGATCGCGAACTGAACCTGACCGGAATCGCTTGCGCGTTCCTCCGCCGGGCGCAGCATGTTGGACAACACGACGGCGAGAATCGCCACCACCACGATGACCAGCGCGATCCAGAAGGGCCACGCGTCTTTCCAGGTGCGTGGGCGCTGGTCGTCGGCATCGAGGTCGCTATCAGGGTTTTTGCTGTCGGATGCACCGCTGGCCATGTCGGGCAGTGTAGTTGTCGTCGAATCAGGCCCGCGCTACCCCCGATCCGGACATCTGCGGCATCCCATCTCGTAAGGTGACCCTAAGAGCGCCACCTAGGAGAGGACCACCCCGTGCCCCATTCACGACACGTCCGCCCACTGCTCGCCGTGTTCGCGACCATCGCGGCGTCGACCCTGGTTTTCGTCGGCTGCTCGGCCCCCGACGAGAACGACGACGCTGCCGGGTCGTCGGCACCGGCAGCCGAACCCGGCGCGCTGCCGGTCACCATCGAGCACAAATACGGTTCGACGACCATCTCCACCCAGCCCACTCGCGTCGCCGCGATGGGGGTCGGCGATGGGGACACGCTGCTGGCCCTCGGGATCACGCCGACGACGATCGCGCCCTTCGCCGATCCCACACAGCGCAGCGCCCCGTGGAATGCCGAACTCCTCGGCGACGCCAGGCCGGAGGTCCTGCCCAACGTGTCGGCGGAGTTCGGTGCGCAGATCGCCAAAGCACTTTCGACCAACCCGCAGTTGGTGACAGCGGTCGGTGCGGCACCCACCCGCGAGCAGTACGACACCCTGAGCAAAGCCGTGCCGACCATCGTGCGGCCCGCGCAATACCAGGACTGGCAGGTGCCGTGGGACGTCCAGACCACCGAGATCGGCAAGTCCGTCGGACTTCCCGACGCGGCGTCGAAGAAGATCGCCGAGTCGAAGAAGCACGTCGCCGACCTGGTTGCCCAACATCCAGAACTCAAGGGCAAGACGGGAGTCGTGGTCACCGGGTCGACCGACGGTGGTGTCTCCATTTACGGGCCGGGCGACGGGCGTGCGCAGATGCTCGCCGACTACGGACTCAGCTTCCCCGAGGCACTCACACCGACCATCACCAGCGGCTTCTACGGTTCGATCTCGGCTGAGCGGCTCGACATGCTCGACGCAGCAGACGTGGTGGTCACCGTGGACTGGTCGGGCGCGACCGCCAAGCTCAAGGCCGATCCGACGTGGAACCGCCAGGCGTTCGTGACGCAGGGCCGAACCGTCTATCTCGATCAGCAGGTCGGAAGCGCGATGTCGGTGCCGACGGTTCTGACGGTCCCGTGGGTCGCCAACAAGGCGGTTGCGCCCATCGCCGAAGCGGCAAGTAAGCGCCCGACGAGTTAGCGAGACTACTGAGGTAACCCTCACAGATGATTTTGGTTAGCGGTGCCCAGCGCCTACCGTAGAGGGGATAAGCGTCGACGCTCCACCGCACTCCAGCGACATACCTGGCGCGTCGACAAACCCCTGAGCACGAGGTAGACGACACTCTATGACTGATCAGAGCCGCCCGCTGCGGGTCGCCATCGTCGGAGCTGGCCCGGCCGGCATCTACGCCGCCGATGCCTTGATGAAGTCCGACACCGCCAAAGATCGCGGTGTCAGCATCGATCTCTACGAGCGGATGCCCGCTCCGTTCGGCTTGATCCGGTACGGCGTCGCCCCCGACCACCCGCGTATCAAGGGCATCATCACCGCACTGCACAAGGTCCTCGACAAGCCGCAGGTCCGCCTGCTCGGCAACATCGACTACGGCACCGACATCACGCTCGACGAGCTCAAGTCGCACTACGACGCCGTGGTCTTCTCGACTGGCGCCACCGACGACCGCGCACTCGACATCCCCGGCATCGACCTCGACCGCAGCTACGGCGCGGCACAGTTCGTCGCCTGGTACGACGGACACCCCGACTTCCCGCGCGAGTGGCCGCTCGAGCAGGAGAAGGTCGCCGTCATCGGCGTCGGCAACGTCGCACTCGACGTCGCGCGCGTGCTGGCAAAGACCGGCGACGAACTGCTCCCCACCGAGATCCCGGCCAACGTCTACGAGGGCCTCAAGTCCAACAAGGCCGTCGAGGTCCATGTGTTCGGACGCCGCGGTCCGGCACAGGCGAAGTTCACGCCGCTCGAGCTCAAGGAGCTCGACCACTCGCCCAACATCGAGGTCGTCGTCAGCCCCGAGGACATCGAGTACGACGAGGGCTCGGCCGTCGCCCGTCGCGGTTCCAAGATCACCGACCAGGTCGCGACGATCATCGAGAACTACGCGATGCGTGAGCCCAAGGAAGGCGCGATCCACAAGCTCTTCCTGCACTTCTTCGAGAGCCCGATCGAGATCCTCGGCGAGAACGGCGAGGTCGTCGGCCTGCGCACCGAGCGCACCCAGCTCGACGGCACCGGCAACGTCAAGCCGACCGGCAAGCACACCGACTGGGACGTCACCGCGGTCTACCGCGCCGTCGGCTACCTGTCGGACAACCTGCCCCACATCCCGTTCGACTCGCAGGCCGGCGTCATCCCCAATGAGGCAGGACGCATCTACGACGACGGCTCCCACCTCACCGGTCTGTACGCAACCGGGTGGATCAAGCGTGGCCCGGTCGGCCTCATCGGTCACACCAAGGGCGACGCCAACGAGACCGTCGAGTGCATCATCGAAGACATGGGTAACGGCGCACTGCTCGACCCCGCCAACCCGTCGGAAGACGCGATCATCGAGCTGCTCGAGTCCAAGAACATCCCGTTCACCACGTGGGACGGCTGGTACCGCCTCGACGAGCACGAGCGCGCCCTCGGCGCCGCTGAGGGCCGCGAGCGCGTGAAGGTCGTCGAGCGCGAGGACATGATCGCCGCATCGGAACCGCACAAGGTTCAAAAGGCCTGACTCCGTCAGGGGTTCAGAAGGCCTGACTCCGTCAGGGGGTCCAGAAGGCCTGACTCCGTCAGGGGGGTTCAGAAGGCCTGACGCAGAGCGCACCTGACACACAGCACAAAGAACGCCGACCGGATTCCGGTCGGCGTTCTTTGTGTGAGAGGGAACCGATCGCGAGGCGATCGGGGTGTATCAGTTCTGTGCGGCCTTGACTGCGGCGGCAGGAGGAGCCTGGTTGCCGACGTTGGTGTTCGACGGCGCGACCTTCTGCGTGTTCGGGACCTGCTTCTGGTCGCCCTCGAACTGCTTGAGGTTCCACCAGAACCCGGCGTTGTTGAAGATGTTCTCCACCTGAGCGCTGATGGTGTAGCCGGAGATCGACGACGGGAAGCATCCACGCCAGGTGGTCTCGGACGCCATGTAGAACTCGCCCGCCCTGAGGACGCCGGGACGCTTCTTGTCGACGGTGGCCAGCTTCGTCGGTCCGCCGAACTCGGTGACGTTCACATTGGTCATGGTCGATCCGCCGATGTTCTTCACGCCCATCCAGCGGTGCATGCGCCAGCCGGGAAGGTTGTCCCAGGTGGGTCCCCAACCCTTGAAGTAGCAGTTGACTCCACCGAAGAGCGCGAGATCGCCGGGACCGGCAGCAGCGTGGGCGGGCGTCGCAGCAGCGACAGAGCCGGCGGCGATACCGCTGGCGGCGGCAAGCGCGGCGATGGTGCGCTTCACAGACTTCTTCATGTCTTATGACCTTCCTGATTCACGTGTTTCGTCGTGCGTGTACCGACCTGCGAGCTGTCGGCGCACCGGGATGCGACTGTGGACGTTCACCCCGACGGTTCGTCCCGTCTGAACATCCTTATCGGAAACTCACAGGAACTTGTTACCGGCGCTGAACATCTTGCCCGTTCGGTAATCACTCCGTGACATCGCCCCCAAACTCACTGTGCGACTCCGACCTGGACCCGAAACCGGACATCACCACTCAGGTAAGGTTGCCCTTCGTGCGTCGAATATCCGGCTTGTTGGTGATCGTTGCGGTCCTGACCGCGGCGGTCATCGCGTCGGTGATCATCGGCACGCGCAACGTCCCACCTGCGCAAACCTGGGATGCATTCACCTCAGGTGTCAGTCAGATCTGGAACTCGATCATCCACCTGCGCGCGCCATCGGTCAGCAAGCCCGACGACGTCGCGGGCATCGTCTGGGATCTGCGGATCCCGCGAACCGTGCTCGGGCTGCTCTGCGGACTGGCGATCGGCGCAGCAGGCGCGATCACCCAGGGACACACCCGTAACCCCATCGCCGATCCCGGCATGCTCGGCGTCAACGCGGGCGCCGCGTGCGCGGTGGTGTGTGGGGTCTACGTGCTCGGGATCTCCTCGCCGATGGCGTTCATGGGGTTCGGCCTGCTCGGCGCGATCGTCGCGTCGTGCGCGGTCTTCGGCGTCTCGGCACTCACCGGTACCGGCCCGGTCACGCTGATCCTCGCGGGCACCGGACTCTCGGCGATGCTCACGGCGATCACGTCGGCCGTGGTCCTCTCCGATACGGCGTCGCTCGACGCCTGGCGGTTCTGGAGTGTCGGCTCGACGTCCGGGCGCGGCATCGACATCTTCTGGGCGGCACTGCCCTTCGTCATCGCCGGGTTGGTCCTCGCCCTGGCGAGCGGATTCTTCCTCAACATCCTGAGCCTCGGCGACGAGATGACGACGGCGCTCGGCTCACGCGTCCTCGTGATCCGAGCGGTCGGTATCGCAGCGATCACACTGTTAGTCGGGGCAGCGACCGCCGCCTGTGGGCCCATCGTCTTCCTCGGGCTCGTCGTACCGCACATCGCCCGCGCGTTCACGGGGCCCGACTACCGCTGGATCATTCCCTACTCGGCGCTCATCGGAGCGACACTCATGCTGGTCTGCGACGTCATCGGACGAGTCATCGCCCGCCCAGGCGAAGTCCAGGTCGGCGTCGTCCTCGCGATGGTCGGGGCACCGTTCCTTATTGCCATGGTCCGCCGACAGAAGCTGACGAACGTATGACGACCAAGACCACACCCCAGACCACGGCCACACCGACGCTCGAACGCCGACGTCTCGTCGTCCACATCGGTCCGTCGTCGTGGGTGGTTCGTCCACGCATGGTCGCGGTGACACTTACCGGACTCGCACTGATGCTGCTGCTGTTCCTGTTGAGTGTCGGCGTCAGTGACTATCCACTGACGCCGCTCGACGTCGCGCGCATCCTGCTCGGTGGCGGCACGCGCATCGAGAACGTCGTCGTGCTCTCGGATTCCCTTCCCCGCGCTCTGGTCTCGGTCTTGGTCGGTTTCGCGCTGGGCACAGCAGGGGCCCTGAGCCAGTTGATTGCGCGCAATCCCCTTGCCACGCCTGACATTCTCGGCATCACGGCCGGGTCGAGCGCTGCCGCTGTGGCCGCCATCGCCTTCGCAAACGGTTGGGGCGCATGGCTTGCCGACATCGGAGTCCCCGCTGCCGCCCTCATCGGCGGTGTCGTGACAGCGATCGTCATGTACATCCTCGCGTGGCCGGGACGCAAGGCCAACCACGGGATCAACCCGCTCCGACTCGTGCTGATCGGCGTCGGCGTGACCTGGCTGCTGCAGGCCCTGACGTCCTTCCTCCTCACCCGCGCCGACATCAAAGACGTTGCCCGCGCACAGGTCTGGCTCGTCGGGTCGGTGTCGCAATCCACCTGGTCAAGCGTGTGGCCCGTCGCGATCGCCGTCGTTGTCGGCATCGTCGTGATCGCGATGATGTCCCGCCAGATCGACGCGCTGTCGCTCGGTGCGGACATGGCGCGCGGGCTCGGGGTTCGCACCACCGCGGTGTCGACCACGGTACTGCTCGTCGCCGTCGGACTGACCGCGATAGCGGTATCGGCAGCGGGCCCCATCGCATTCATCGCCCTACTCGCACCTCAAATCGGGATGCGTCTGGCCAGGACACCGGTTCCCACACCCCTGCTGGCCGGCGTGATCGGAGCGATCCTGGTGCTCGCTGGTGATCTGTTGTGCCGCACAGTACTTCCCAGCGGACTTCCGGTCGGCATCGTCACCGCGGCGGTGGGCGGACCGTTCCTCATCTATCTCATGGTCTCGATGTCACGGAAGGCGACCGTATGAGCAGACTCGTCGGCCAAGGACTCAGCGTCGGCTACGACGATCGCGTCGTCATCGAGGGGCTCGACGTCGAGATCCCCGATGCCGCGGTCACGACGATCATCGGCCCCAACGGATGCGGCAAGTCGACGCTGTTGCGTGCCATGTCTCGCCTGCTGCAGCCGCGCGAGGGCGTCGTGTTTCTCGACGGTGCCGACATCAACCACACCAAGCCCAAAGAGGTCGCACGCAAGCTCGGGATACTCCCGCAGAATCCCGTGGCGCCCGAGGGACTCACCGTTGCAGATCTGGTCGGCCGCGGACGGTTCCCCCACCAGAAGTGGTACCAGCAGGCATCTCCCGACGACGAGGCCGCGGTGGCGTCGGCGTTGGAGATGACCGGGACGACGGACCTGGCCGATCGACACATCGACGCGTTGTCCGGCGGTCAGCGCCAGCGCGTCTGGATCGCGATGACGCTCGCGCAGGGTACCGATCTTCTCCTACTCGACGAACCGACGACCTACCTCGACCTCGCGCACTCCGTCGAGGTACTCGACCTCGTGTACTCGCTGCGCACCGAACACGACAAAACCGTGGTGATGGTACTGCACGATCTGAATCTCGCTGCCCGCTACAGTGATTCGCTGTTCGTGATGACGGCCGGAACGATCGTTGCGCAGGGCACCCCCAACGAGGTCATCACCGAAGAACTACTCGACGACGCATTCGGGCTGAACGCGCGGGTCATCACCGACCCCGTGTACGGCGACCCACTGATCATTCCGATCGGAACCCGCAGTGCGCGAACCGAAGTCGGCTCGTCGGCCGGGGAACTCTCGAGCTGAACTGTCGAGCTGAGAGTTCGAACTGAACGTTCGAGCTAGTTCGACGACCGACCGGGCGTCACCGGGCGACCGTTCGGCGCGGCGGAGTGCGGCGCGGGTTGGCGCACCGGACGAGGCGCGGGCTGCTGCGGTCGCTGTCCGGCCACGGGCGGACGCTGCGCCGCCGCCGCGGACCGCTGTTCCGGCGCGGGCGGACGTTGGTCTGCCGCGGGACGTTGCTGCGCTGCCGCGGGACGTTGCTGCGCTGCCGCGGGACGTTGCTGCGCTGCCGGAGGGCGTGGCCCTGCTGCCTGCGGGCGCTGCTGTGCCGACGGCGGACGCTGCGCGGCGGGCTGAGGACGGTGCCCCACAGGCGGTTTCGGCGGCGCGGGCGGGCCCGGAGCACGAAGCGGAACGACGACGCCGCGTCGAGCAGGCCTGCCGGGAACGGGCGTGACGATCGACGCGGCCCTAACGGCACGTTCACGGGCAGTGGCGACGTCGTCGGCGGTTGCGGTGACCACACCCATCCTGCGTCGGCGGAAACTCTCGGGTTTGCCGAACAGTCGAATGTCGGTCTCGGGCAACGCAAGAGCCTGCGCGACGTACTCGAACCCGATGCCCTTCTCGTCGAGCTGGCCGTAGATGACGGCCGATGCACCCGGCGACGCGAGCGTCACGTCGACCGGCAGGCCCAAGATCGCCCTGGCATGCATCTCGAACTCCGAGAGTCGCTGCGTCGCCATGGTGACGAGTCCGGTGTCGTGCGGGCGCGGAGAGACCTCGGAGAAGTACACGTCGTCGCCCTTGACGAACAGTTCAACGCCGAAAATGCCACGGCCACCGAGGTTTCCGTCGCCCATCGCCGTTGCGATACGTGCGGCGATCGACGTCGCGGCACCCAGCGCGAAGGCACTCATCTCGTGCGGCTGCCAGCTCTCGACGTAGTCGCCGTTGACCTGACGATGCCCGATCGGCGCACAGAAGTGCGTCACCAGTCGGCCGGTCGCGGGGTCGATCGCCCGCACCGTGAGCAGGGTGATCTCGTAGTCGAACTCGATGAAACCCTCGACGATGACACGCTCACCGGCAACTCGTCCGCCGGTCGTCGCGGTCTCCCACGCCTTGTCGATGTCCTCCGGACCGCGAACCACGGTCTGTCCTTTGCCCGACGACGACATCACTGGTTTCACCACGCACGGGTACCCGACCTGTTCGGCGGCAATCGTCAACTCGTCGTGCGAACCGGCGAACAGATACGGCGACGTCGGCAGGCCCAGTTCTTCGTCGGCGAGGCGTCGAATTCCCTCGCGGTTCATCGTCGCCATCACCGCGGAAGCGGTGGGGATGACCTCTGCGAGTCCACGGCGCTCGATGGTCGCCAAGGCGTCGGTGGCGATCGCTTCGATCTCGGGGACGACGTATGCGGGCGAGTACTTCTCGACGAGGCCGATCAGCGCATCGCCGTCGGTCATGTCGATCACCTCGGCGTGATGCGCGACCTGCTGGCCGGGCGCACCCACGTAACGATCGACAGCGATCACCTCGACGCCCAATCGCTGGAAGGCGATGATCAGCTCTTTACCGAGTTCTCCGGCGCCGAGCACCATCACTCTCGTGGCAGTCGGCGACAGTGGCGTGCCGATGATGTCGGGCGGCCCCACGGTCGGCTGCGCGGGCGACACGTCAGGTGTCGCCGCGCCAGTGGCGTGGTCGTCCGCGCTACTCCCGTTGATCGAGGTCATAGGAGCAATCTTACGTGCCGGATTTGCGCCGACGCGCCCCATCTCCCCGGTACTCATTCACTCGAACTCATCCCTGCGCACCCGACTGCCGCCTCAACACATCAGCCCGTGGTCAACCCATGACCTCGTGGATGTAGCACCAGCGCCAGACCTCGCCCGGTTCGGCCGACCGCATGACGGGGTGGCCGACGTCGTGGAAATGGGCGGTCGCGTGCTTACGCGGGCTCGAATCACAGCAACCGACGTGGCCGCACGCGAGGCAGATCCGCAGATGTGCCCAGTGCTGCTCGCCGAGTTGCATGCAGTCTTCGCAGACGCTGATGTCGCCGTGCGCCGGACCTGGGTCGGCTGCCGCGTCGACTCCGATCTCCGCGAGTTCCGGACATCTGGCCTCGACGCCCGCTGATTCGCCACGGGGGTCACCGGCACGGGTACGTGATCGACCGAACAAACGCATGCCACCTATTATCCCCGACGCCATCGCCGGGGATACCCGGCGACTTGATGATCGCGTCAAAGTCTCGAACTCGGGCTAGGTTTGCGCAGTGAGCGCTTCCCTTCTGCTGGTCGCGGTGCTGTCGGTGGTGATCGCGGCGCTGTCACGGCACTACAACCTCTCGTCGCCGCTGGTGCTGGTCCTGGTCGGATTGGCGATCGGATGGATACCCGGTCTACCCACCGCAGAGCTCGACCCCGAGTTCGTGTTGTTCGTCATCCTTCCGCCCCTTCTCTACTCGGCTGCGCAGGACAGCTCGTACCAGGAGATCCGCGCCAATCGCCGCGCCATCGGCCTGCTGGCCATCGGGCTTCCGCTGTTCACCGCGGTGGCCGTCGGCCTTGTCGCCTATCTGTCGGTTCCCCATCTCCCGTTGGCGGCGGCACTGGTACTCGGCGCCATCGTCGCGCCGCCCGATGCGGTCTCTGCTCAGGCGATCGGGCGCAGGGTCGGGCTACCACGCCAGATCATGACCCTCCTCGGCGGCGAGAGCCTCCTCAACGACGCAACGGCGCTCACCGCGTTACGGGTGGCGCTTGCCGCTGCAGTCGGTGCGACGACGTCGGTGTGGGATGGCATCGAAACGTTCCTGCTGGCGGCGATCGGGGGACTCGTCATCGGCCTGTTGATCGGCTATCTGGTGTTCAAGATCCGCGACTGGCTGACCGACCCCACGATCGAGACGGCCATCGGACTCATGGTGCCGTTCGGGACCTATTACGTCGCCGAGGAACTGCACACGTCCGGGGTGATAGCGGTTGTCGTGGCGGGCCTGTTTCTCGGACAACGCGCCGTCCGCGTCGGCTACGCCACGCGCATCCAGGATGCGTCCGTCCGCAAATCGATCGATGCGCTGCTCGAGGCGTTCGTCTTCCTACTGATCGGGCTGCAGCTACCCGACCTGATCCGTGGCCTGGCAGGACAATCGTGGCTGCACATCGCCTTCGACGCCGTGATGGTTCTGCTCGCGACGATCTTGGTGCGCTTCGTGTGGGTCTACCTTGCCACCTACGGGGCCCGGTTGCTACCGAGTGTCCGACGACGAGAACCCCCGCCCAAGCCGTCGTGGTTGTTCGTCGTCGGATGGTCGGGTATGCGCGGTGTGGTCTCGTTGGCGGGGCATTCTCGATCCCCCTGACCACTGAGTCGGGTGAACCGTTCCCGGCACGCGCGGAAATCCTGTTCCTCACGTTTGTTGTGGTCGTCGGCACGCTCTTGATCCAGGGAGTCAGCCTGCCATGGGTCATCCGGCGTCTCGGCGTCAGCAGCGACGAGGAGGCGGCTGCCGACCGCCTCGCCTACGCAGCAGCACAGGATCGGGCATCACGCGAGGCGCAGAGCTACCTCGACACGTTGGCGCGCGACATCGACGAACATGATCCGCGACACCTGCAGGTCGCGATGTTGCGCAAATGGCTGACCACCCAACGCAATACGGCGTGGGAAGAACTCGGCCGAGGGCCTGAGGACATCGGCGAGTCCCCGACAGCCGCGGGAAACCGCATGCGTACCAAGCTGCTTGAAATCCAACGAAAGGTGTTCATCGACGAACGCGACGCCGGCCGCATCGACGACGAGGTGCTGCGCGCAGCACTGCGACGGCTCGACTTCGCCGAAGGGGTCACCGACCGCGAGGGATGAGGCGTCGAGGAACTCGGTCGCTCCCATCCGGGGGCCTTCCGCCGACCGCGGGGAACGATCAGTCGACTTCCGTCGGGGCGGAGGGTTCGTCCTCGGGGATCGCCGCGTACACGCGGGTCTCCTCGGTGCGCCCACGCAGCGAGGTGGTCTCCTGTTCCTCCCAGTGAGCGGCCTCCTCGGCATTGGCTACGTCGACGGCCCGCCCCGAAGCCAGCGGGCGGCGCGGATCCCGCTTGGCGAGTTCGGAAAGTCTGGCGCTCTCGTTGACCGGATCACCGATGATCGTGTACTCGAACCGTTCGATCGCGCCGACGTTGCCCGCGACGACCGGTCCGAACCCGACACCGATGCCCGCCGAGAGTTCGGGAACCCGACGCGCGAGTTCGCGTGCGATCTCGCGGGCGGTAGCCAGCGCGGCACCCGCGGCGTCGTCGAGATCGATCGGCGCACCGAAGATGGCGAGCACGGCATCGCCCTCGAATTTGTTGACCAGGCCCCGGTGCCGCTCCACCTGCTTGACGATCACGGCGAAAAACCTGTTGAGGATCTCGACGACCTCGGTCGGTGAGCGCTCGGCGGCAAGCGTCGTCGAACCGATGACGTCGACGAACAGTGCGGCAACGGTGCGTTCTGTGCCGCCGAGTGCGGGGTCGGAACTCAGTGCGGCTTCGGCGACCTCACGACCGACATGTCGTCCGAAGAGATCGCGCATGCGCTCACGCTCACGGAGTCCGCCGACCATCGAGTTGAAGCCCACCTGAAGGTCGCCGAGCTCGGTGCCGTCGTACACAACCAGGTCGACCTCGTCGCGGACATCTCCCGCCTGCACCCTGTTCATGCCGTTACGCACGCTGCGCAGTGGCCCGGTCACACTCAGGCTGGTCAACACCGTGAGTAGCAGGCCGGTGGCCAGGGATATGACAGCGAGCACGAACACCCCGACGAACAGGTCGAGTTTGCTCGTGTCCTCGCGGAATGCGCCGAACGAGACCACGAGCAGGATTCCGACGATGGGCGTCGCAGAACCGACGATCCACGCCACCACCGACCGTGACAACACACCCGATCGCTTGCGTCGGCGGTACCCGGCACTGATGAGATCCGCCGAGACCGGGCGGAGCGCGAGTTCGATCAACAGGTAGGAGACACCGACGACGACTGTGCCCGACAACCCGATGACGAAGAACATCTTCGGGATGAGCATCGGACTCTGGACGCCGTACATGATGGTGAACATCACCACGGCCCCGAGCCACAGCATCGCCTGTAGCCCCAACAGTCGGATGGGCACCCGCTGGGTGCGCTTGGCGTCACCCTTGGTCGGCTGCTCGCGTCTGATTGCCCACCGTAGATCTCGCGTGACGGTAAACGTGCCCCAACCGATACCTACGACGAATGCCAGGGAGACATACAGCGGCACGACTATGTAGTTGACCCACCACAGCTCGGGGAGGAAAGTCGACGGTTCCGGAATGCCGACGGTCGACAGGGCGATGGCGGCGATCGCACCCACGAGATTGGTGACGACGATCGTCGCGGTCAGCACCGTCTGGACACGAACCCGTCGTTTGATTCGGCCTTCGGCGGCCGACCCCAGCAGGATCGACCCGTAATCGCGCTCGGATCGACCCCGGATCATCCACATACTGTGTCACAGTCGCGTTCCGCAGCGACAGCGGCCACAGCGACATGTATCGGCGGAACGTGCGACAGACGGACGGCGGGACGGTCGCACCGTTCCAGAACTCGTTGACGGCTCGACCGGTCCCGCCGCGCGATGGACAGATTCCTCAATCGACTCGCAGTGATATACCACCCCCTTCGTTCAATGTCCGAAACTTTTCGTCAAAGAACTTGTGCAGCAGCATCTTCCACAGGCATCAGCCCACGGGCAGTGCTCAGCCGCTCGCATTCGCGGTGATGGCCTGCTGACGGCCGGTGGATTCGACGACGATCTTGCGTGGTTTCGCCTCCTCGGCGAGAGGGATCGTCACCGACAGCACACCGTTGTCGTAGTTGGCTACGATCTTCGTGACGTCGATACCTTCACCGAGGGACACCTGCCTTCGGTACGTCCCCGAAAAACGTTCGCTCGCAAGCCATTGCACACCATCGTCAGACGGCGCACTCCGTTGAGCGGTCAGCGTGAGCACCCCGTGGTCGACGTCGATGTCGATCGAGCCGGGGTCAGCCCCGGGTAGGTCGGCGACGAGCATGTAGTGGTCGTCGACCTTGTACAGATCCAGCGGCATGAACCGGGGCGCTCGAACCGACCCCACGGAGGAGCCTGTCATGAGCCCACGAGCAAGCGCGTCAACATCGCCGAACGGATCAAAACGAAGCACAGCAACTCACCTCCTGAATTCAGGCTGCCCGCCACCCGATTCGACGAGCAGCACATGCTGTACGCAATCAAAAATAGCACTGCGACCAACATTCGTCTAGCACTCATTCGATAGGAGTGCTAGAACATTTCTCATCACCCGCGGGATGTACTCCCTACACCAGAAGACAAGGAGGACAACATGACTGGAGAAACGACGGCTAGCCGCGACTGGCCGGGAAACACCCCAACTGATCACGCTGGGAATCATCACGTCGACGTCGTCTGGCCCGAACCATCCCCACTCGAGAAATGGTGGGTGTCGGTGATGAAACAATCCGACCGCAAGGCGTCGTCGAACAATGAGGGGAAACGACGCCTCGCGACCGGATTCAGCTGATCCTGATCATCTTTTTGTTGACGAACTCGTCGATGCCGAAGCGCCCAAGTTCGCGGCCGAAGCCCGATCGTTTCACGCCGCCGAACGGCAGTTCGGCCCCTTCCGCGCCGACCGCGTTGACGAAGACCATGCCTGCCTCGATCTTGTCGGCGACGCGCAGCGCCTGGTCGGGATCCGTGGTGAAGACGTACGAGCCGAGACCGAACGGGGTGTCGTTGGCGAGTTCGACGGCGGCATCCTCACCCGACACCTTGTAGACGGTCGCGATCGGGCCGAACAGCTCCTGCTTGGCGACGATCGAGTCGGGGTCGACGCCGGTCAGCACGCCGGGCGGGAAGTAGGCACCCTTTCGTTCTCCTGCCGATTCGAGGCTCGCACCGGTGGCAACCACCGAGTTCACCTGCTCCTCGAGACGCTCAGCTGCAGCAACCGACGAGAGCGGAGCCAGCCCCTCTCCGGCGGCCTTGACCTTCTCGGTGAACTTGACGATGAAGTCGTCGTAGACGCTCTCGTCGACGATGAAACGCTTCGCGGCGTTGCACGCCTGTCCGGTGTTCTCGAATCGTCCGTCGATCGCGGCCGACACGGTTGCGTCGAGGTCGTCGGTGGACAGCAGGATGAACGGATCCGACCCGCCGAGTTCGAGGACGACCTTCTTCAGGTTGCGACCCGCGACCTCCGCGACCGCAGCCCCCGCACGTTCGGAACCGGTCAGCGAGACACCCTGCACACGCGGGTCGGCGATCGCCTCGGCGATCTGCTCATTGGTGGCGTAGACGTTCACGTACGCGCCGACCGGGTACCCGGCGTCGAGGAAGATTTGTTGCAGAGCCGCCGCCGACTCAGGGCACTGCGGGGCGTGTTTGAGCACAATCGTGTTGCCCAGCACCAGGTTTGGGCCGGCGAAACGCGCGACCTGATAGTAGGGGTAGTTCCACGGCATGATGCCGAGCAGCACACCGACAGCGCTGCGACGGATGAACGCCGACCCCTCGCCCTCAAGCAGCGCGATCGGCTCGTCTGCGAGGAACTTCTCGGCATTGTCGGCGTAGTACTCGTAGATCGCGGCGCTGAACTCGACCTCGCCGACGGACTGGTCGTACGGCTTGCCCATCTCGCGCACGATGATCTTGGCCAGCTCGTCCTTGCGCTCGGTGTGCAGTTCGCCGACGCGCCGGATCAATGCGGCCCGCTCGGCGACCGTCGAGTTCTTCGACCACGTCGCGAACGCATCCGACGCCGCAGTGATCGCCGCCTCGACCTGCTCGTCAGTGGCGGTCGGGTACTCCTTGACGACGTCGCCGGTCGCGGGGTCGACGACTTGGTACAAGCTCATTGCGATTCTCCTCGTCTGCACGCACGGCCGCTCGGCCGACTTCATCTACGAATGTAGTAGTCGAGGAGGTCGCGCGCTGAGTGAATCGACAATTCTGGGGCGCTTACGTTGCGGAATCCGCAACATTCTCGCTCAAGCAGTTCACTTTTCGGCGAACCTCGCGCGGTTGATGACGGATTCCGCACAGACCGGCTCTTCTGCTTGCCCGCGCTCGTCAGACGATGGCCCGACGGACCCTGCCCAACCCACGGCCGCCGACGCTGACGCGACTCAGACGATGGCCCGGCGTACTACACCCGACCGCCGGCCGCCGACGCCAACGCGACTCAGACGATGGCCCTGCGAACCACACCCGACCGCCGACCGCCGACGCCAACGCGACTCAGACGATGGCCCTGCGAACAACCGTCTGGTCGCGGCCGGGGCCGACGCCGATGCACGAGATGTGCGCACCCGAGAGCTCCTCGAGCCGCAACACGTAATCCTGGGCGGTCTTCGGCAGGTCGTCGAACGTCTTGCACTGTGAGATGTCTTCCCACCAGCCGGGCATGTACTCGTAGACCGGTTTGGCGTGATGGAAGCCGGTCTGGGTCATCGGCATCTCGTCGACGCGTTCGCCGTCGACTTCGTACGCGACACAGATCGGGACGCGCTCGAGGCTGGAGAGCACGTCGAGCTTGGTCAGGAAGTAGTCGGTGATGCCGTTGATGCGCGTTGCGTAGCGGGCGATCACGGCGTCGAACCACCCGCAACGTCGGGCACGGCCGGTGGTCACGCCGACCTCGCCCCCGGTCTTCGCGAGGTACTCACCCCACTCGTCGAACAGTTCCGTGGGGAACGGACCCGAGCCGACGCGGGTGGTGTAGGCCTTCAAAATGCCGAGCACCGTGGTGATCTTGTTCGGTCCGATACCCGACCCGACAGCGGCGCCGCCAGCCGTCGGATTCGACGACGTCACGTAGGGATACGTGCCGTGGTCGACGTCGAGCAGCGTGCCCTGCGAACCCTCGAGCAGCACCGTCTCGCCACGTTCGAGCGCCTGGTTCAGCAGGAGCTGCGTGTTGGCGATGCGATGCTTGAAGCCCTCGGCCTGGGTGAGGACCTCGTCGACGACCTGCGCGGGTTCGAGTGCGCGACGGTTGTAGATCTTGACCAGGATCTGGTTCTTGAGTTCGAGCGCGGCCTCGACCTTCTGCGCGAAGATCTTCTCGTCGAGCACGTCGGCCGCACGCACGCCGACCCGCGCGATCTTGTCTTGGTAGCAGGGCCCGATACCGCGGCCGGTCGTGCCGATCTTCTTGTTGCCGAGAAACCGCTCGGTGACCTTGTCGATCGCCACGTGATAGGGCATCAGCAGGTGGGCATCGGCCGAGATCATCAGGCCGGTGGTGTCGACGTCGCGGTCCTCGAGGCCGCTCAGCTCGGTGAGCAGCACCCCGGGGTCGACGACGACACCGTTGCCGATGACGTTGTTGACGCCCGGCGTGAGGATGCCCGAGGGGATCAGGTGCAGGGCGAACGTCTCACCATTCGGGAGAACGACGGTGTGACCCGCGTTGTTGCCGCCCTGGTATCGGACAACCCACTGCAGCTTCTCGCCGAGTAGATCGGTCGCCTTGCCCTTGCCCTCGTCGCCCCACTGGGCGCCGATAAGCACGATCGCTGCCATGTCCCCTACTCCTTAGCCGCGCGCATGCGGAACGCGCCGTAACGGACCTACCCTACTTGCTGACCGGGCAGAACCCTTGGCCGACGCCCCGACATCGACGTTGCGGCCCGACTACGCTCGTCGGCGTGTCCCATGCAGTTATCTCGTCTGAAGCCGTTTTTTCGGGGACGGTGATCGTCGACGACGCCCGGCAGTCGCCACCGACCCGCAAGGCGGTACGGCGAGTGGTCGAGAGCGCGCTTTCCGACGCACCGAGCCGGCTGATCGTCGAGCCCGGCGACTGCGCACACCCCGACGTCCTGCTCGCCGAGGTGGTGGCGATCCTGATGATCTCCGAACGACTCGACGTCGAGGTCGCCTACACGCCGCGCGGCGCCACCCCGGCAACCCGGCGATACGGCCTACCGCACGGACAAGCGGCCATCGACCTCGCCCGTGACGGCGATGCTCACGACCTACCACTGATCCGCGACGACGCCGCCACCGTCCTCGTCGGCAGCGCACGTCACCTCGGCGCCGAGGGCGCAAAGCTGCACGGCGAGAGCTACGTCGACGACGCCCGACTGTTCACCGGTTCGGTACGCGGCGTGCGGATCGAACCGACCCGTGAGGCACCGGGCGTACGCGCGCGCGTCGAACGTCCGCTCCGGCAGGGCGCCTGGCACGTCGGGCGCGCGGCGCAGACCGGCGGGAGCAACCTCGTCGTCGAGCGTGAAGGTGTCCTGACCGAGCGGACTGTGAAGCGGTCGACGTTCTACCGCCATCATATCGACTGGAAGCTGGCCCACCCATGACGGTGCACTCATGACAGAGAATGCGTGGGCCGCAGATCGGCCGAAGCATCCCGGTCCTGGCGAGATCGCCCGCGCGATACGACCGGGCTGGTTGTTCTTCGCGTTCATCGCCATCGCCGTGCTCGGTGGGTGGATGTGCGCGGTCTCGGCCCCCGGCCGCAACGCGACGTCGATCGGCGGCACCCTGCTGCTGGTCCTCGCCGGCTGGGTCATCTCACTGTGTCTGCACGAATTCGGCCACGCCGTCACAGCGTTCCGGTTCGGCGATCGCAATGCCGAACTGCGCGGCTACCTCACGCTCAATCCGATGCGCTACACGCATCCGGGGCTGTCACTCGGCCTACCGCTGTTGATCATTCTGCTCGGCGGTATCGGATTCCCTGGCGGCGCTGTATATCTCGACGAGCGCGGCATGACCAACCGCCAGAAGACGCTGGTCTCACTCGCCGGGCCCGCGATGAACATCCTGCTCGCGGCGATCCTGTTGTTCGTCATCCGCATCGCCGCACCCGACGCCTACATTCCGCTGCACTCGGGTCTGATGTCGGGGATGATTCTCGCCGTCGACGGCATCAATCTGTGGGCGGCACTGGCGATGCTCGCCTTCTTGCAGATCACCGCGGCCGTGCTCAACCTGATCCCGATGCCTGGTTTCGACGGCTACAACGCCATCGAGCCGTACCTGTCGCAGCATGCACGCGCGAACGCCGCCAAGATCGCACCCTACGGATTCCTGATCGTGTTCGCGCTACTGTTCATTCCCCAACTGAACACCGCCTTCTTCGACCTCATCCGCTGGCTGTTCGAATTGTCCGGCGTGCCATCGAATCTCGCGATCCAGGGCTGGGACGTATTCATGTTCTGGCGGACGTGATCTACCAGCAGCCCAGTCGGGGCCGCTCCGCAATTCACGCCCTGCGCGTGACGAAGTAGTCGTCGAGCGTGACCATGTTGAGCCGGCGCTCGCGGATGATCTCCACCAGCGTCGGATATACGTGGGTCACCGGCGGATGATTGGCGTGGCCGATGATCACGGTCTGCGGATGGAAGTACTGCCGCGCACACTGCACCAGATAGCGCTCGGTGATCAATCCCGAGTCCGAGAGCGACCCGAACCACAGCACGGGTGTCGTGTATCCGAGGTCGGTGGCCACGGCGTCGACCGTCTCGTTGTGGTAGCCGTACGGCGGGCGAAAGAACGGAGTGCCGTCGACGCCGAATGTGTTGCGCAGGAAATGCTTACACCGCGACAGCTCATCGGCGACGCCCTCGGTCGACAACGACGTCAGATCGGCGTGCGTCCACGTGTGATTGCCGAGTTGGATCTGACCGGATTCGACGAGCGGCCGCAGCTCGGCTTTGTGGTCGGTCCAGGAATCGAAGCCGCCCGTGACGAAGAAGGTGAACCGGGCGCCGGTGTCGCGCGCGAATCGGATGTACGCACCGACGACCTCGGAGCTCGCACCGTCGTCGACGGTCAGCGCGAGATGTCTTCCCGTACCGGGCAATCCGGTCAGCGTCCCCGCGGGAATCGGAACCTTGCGCGCGACGTCGGGTGGTGGCACCTGTGGAACCTGCGTCTGGGCAACCGGTTTCGGAGTCGGCGACATCGGGTTGGTCGACGGCAACGCCGTCGGCGCCGTCGCATCGACACGCGCTGTCGCGCATCCCCCGAGCGCAGTGACCAGCCCTGCAGCCAGGACGGTCATGAACCCCCGACGTCTCACGGCTGTGAAGATAGCCGACGAAAGTGGCCTACGGGCGACGGGATCGCGTGTGTCGCGTTACCAGCCCATATCGTCGCGGCAGCGCTTGCCCGCTTGGTCCGGATCGACCTGAATCGTGGCGTGGGTGAGGCCGTGACGGGCCAGCACGGCGCGCGCCTGCGGGAGCACCTCATCGTTGGGACAGTTGCTCGCCACATGCACTGTCGCGACGTCCATTCCGGTGGTCAGCGACCAGACGTGCAGGTCGTGGACGTCGTGCACCTCGGGGATCGCGGCGAGCTCGTGCTCGAGAGCGTCGACGTCGATGTGGTCGGGTGCCTGCTGGTTGAGAATGCGCAGGGCATCGCGGGCCAGACGCACCGCGCGGGGTACCACCCAGATCGCGATCAGAACGGCGACCACGATATCGGCGTAGCCCCAACCGGTTGTCATCGTCACGATGCCCGCGATCAGCACGCCGACGCTCCCGACGGCGTCGGCCAACACCTCCATGTACGCGCCGCGCACCGCGATCGACTCTTTGGAGTCCGCACGCAGCAGCAGCATCATCGCGACGTTGACCGCCAGGCCGACCAACGCCACCACGATGAGCGTCAGCCCCGGTACTTCCGGATCAGAGCCCATGCGTCGAATCGCCTCGTACAACACGAAGACCGCAACACCGATCAGCAGCACCGCATTGGCCACAGCGGTGAAGACCTCGGCGCGATGCCACCCGAAGCTCCGCTCGGCCGTCGTCGATCCGTGCCGCGCGAGCAACAGTGCGACAAGACCCATCAACAGTGCGACCACGTCGGTCAACATGTGCCCGGCGTCGGCGATCAGGGCCAGCGAGTTGACGGCGATTCCGACGCTGAGCTCGACGACGAAATACGTTCCGATCATCGCCACGGCGACGACCATCGGCCAGATCCGCCGATTCGACGTCGCGGCGCCGGCGCCGTGCGAGTGCGTGTGTGTATGCGAGTGACCCATGGTCTCGCCAATATATGCATGTTCTCGCATATATGACAAGGGTTAGGGTCGCCTAAACCTTCGCGTCAAGGCTGTTTCAGACAAAGGAGAGCACCGCTCTTGCTTTCCGGACCAGTGCGTTGGATGTCGCCGAAAGCGCGGCGCCGCCTTCGCCTGGTCCCGCGCATCGCGCTCGGCGTCTGTCTCATCATCGTCGTCGCGGCCGCGACGAGCACACTGATCGGTGTCGTCGGCGCGATCGGCTGCGTCGCGGTGTCGGTACCGATCTTCGCTCTGGGGCAGCGCGCGATCGACGGCAAGGCCTGACGCTCAGCGCAGCGTCGCCTGCGCGGAGGAGCGTCGAAGCCCACACACCATCAGCAGGTCGATCAGCAGCGAACGTATCTCTGCCAGCAGCGCAGTCTCACTCATGTCACTCTCGGCGACGAGCTCCGCGCGAGCCTTGCGTGCGATCGTGCGCAGTACCCGCGCGGCGTCGGCAGGGTCGGGCGATTCGCCGGGGTCGGCGAGCATCATTCGACGCAGCGTCTCGAACGCGTCGCCGAGGTCGTCGATGATCTCGATCAGTTCGGGGCGGAGCTTTTCGCCGCGCTGCGTCATCCCAAGCGCGCGCCGTGCGACGATCCGGAAGTTGCGCACCCCGTTGTCGATGGGGTCCGCTGTCGCGGCGATTCGCTGCAGTCGTATTCGCTGCCGCCAGTAGAGGGGCGAGATGGTGCTGATCTCTTTACCGCCACGCATGTCCGAGCGCATCGTGTTGATCGCAGCCTGGGTTCCGCGCGCACTCTCGAGCGCCGAGAACACCACGTCGGGGTCGCCCACACGCAGTCCCGCGGCGAGGGTCTTCGCGGCGTCGCGCATCGTCGCCAGAATCCCGGCCGCATCGCGCCGCCCACGCGCCGCCGGGTTCGTAGGAAGTAGCGCGCCGACGATGATGCCGACAAGTCCGCCGATCAGCGCGTCGAACGCGCGGTAGTAGCCGCCCGCCTGACCAGGCGGCAGGAGCGTCGCGACCAGCACCGCAGACGACGCCGCCTGCATCGGGATCAGCGGACCGTCGTCGAGGAACACCGCCGTCGCCATCGCGAGTGCGACGACGACCATGATCTGCCAGGTCCCCGAGCCGATCCGCGAGATCAGCAGATCGCCGATCAGGATTCCGATGGAGACACCGACGACCAGTTCGACAGCGCGACGCCACCGCTGCCCGAGTGACAGCCCCAGCGAGATGACAGCCGCGATCGGCGCAAAGAACGGACGTGAGTGATGCAGCAGGTCGAGAGCGATCCACCACGCCAGACCCGCCGCGATCGAGCACTGCACGATCGGTTGCAGAGAAAGGTACAGCCGCCGAATACGGGTGCGCAGGGGGCGCGGGAGCGCGTTGACCCTGGCGCTGACCCGCGCGCGCAGCGTTGCGGTCACACCAGGCCGAGTTGTTCTGCCGCGGCCGGGTCGCTTTCGTTCAGGAGGTCGAGGCAGCGCAGGTACTCGTCCCGCTCACCGACGACTCGAGCAGCTCTGGCCAATGCGCCGACGCAGCGCAGGAAGCCCTGGTTGCCCTCATGCGACCACGGGACGGGTCCGAATCCCTTCCACCCGTTGCGGCGCAGTTGGTCGAGTCCGCGGTGGTACCCGGTGCGCGCGTAGGCATAGGCGGCGATCACGGCGTCGACGTCAGGCGTTTGTTCACCGGCGGGCTCACCGTCGGCTCCGACACCACCCGCAGTCAACGCACCTTCCGCCAGATACGCCCAGGCGATCGACGCAGTGGGATGTGCGGCGGCTACAGCAGCGGGCGATGCGCCGTTGAGCAGATCCGATTCGGCCTCGTCGTCTCCCGGGAGGAGTGTCGGTTGCGGGCCCAGCAAGTCTCCAAAGGAAGTCACACCCCCTATTCAAGCATCGAGACGCGACACCGTGTCCGCTTCGGTCGGCCCGCCGAACCGGTCGGGGCACGGCCGCTCGACGCCCCCGCGACATCTGCCCGGCGGTAGTAGTCTTCGCAGATGCTCATCCCCTGCCCGGATGCCCGTGACAACGACGATTCGCTAGGGTGAATGGCGCACTTGGTCGCTGCACGACCACGACGCCGCGATGCGCGGCAGAATCCACTTGCTCGGGAAGGAATGGTGATCGACGATGCCTCAATCCGGTGATCGGAAATCGGCTGTCACCAAAGCCTTCTCGGTGATACGAAAGAAGGCCGCCGAACGTCTGGAGGGGACGTCGAGCCGGACCTACTCGTCGCCGACAAAGAACTCAGCACCGGCCGCGTCCACTGCGAGGACGTCGACGCCCAGCGAGACGGCGGGCAAGAAAGAATCGGCGGGCGCCGAGGCAACAACAGTCACGGATACACAAGCGGGGGAATCGGGATCATCTGTGGACAAGTCTCAGGTCGATGAGGTGGGCGCCGGCGGCGCACAGGGGACGGATTCACGCCCGAGCGGCCCGAAGCCCCGGGGAGGTCGAGGCATCGACTCCGCGACAAAGGTGATCTCGCGGGATCAGCTTCCCGATCCCAGCACGCTCGACGACCTCGACGACATCGATCCCCTCGCAGGCGGCACCGAGGCCGACGACGCCAAAACAGCCGAAGCAACTGACACCGACAGTTCCGACGCCACGAGTTCGGACGAGAAGGGTTCGGACGAGAAGCCAGCGGTCGTGAAGGTTGCCGGTACGGCGTCGCCGAGCGCCACCGACACCACGGTGATCAAGCGCGACGACCTGCCGGATACCAGCGACATGCCCGACCTCGACGACGTCGACATCACGGGCACCGACTCCACTGAGGAGTCCGCCGACAGCACCGAAGTGACCGGCGGCGCCGAAGAGACAGCCAGCGCAGAGGAAACAGAGAGCGTAGAAGAGACCGGCGGCGCCGAGAAGACACGAAGCGCAGAAGAGGCCGGTCAGGGCGACGCGGGGAAGATCGCGGCCGCGGGCGCGGTCGCAGCGGGAGTCGCAGGCGCGGCCGCCGTGGCGGCGCACGATACTGACGACACCGACGAGAAGGCAGCAGAAGAGACAGTCGGCGATGAGGCGGCTGACGACGAGGCGGCTGACGACGAGGCGGCCGGCGACAAGACAACCGACGACGCCA
The DNA here is from genome assembly GCF_001665715.1 of Gordonia sp. 852002-10350_SCH5691597. Classification (NCBI taxonomy): domain Bacteria; kingdom Bacillati; phylum Actinomycetota; class Actinomycetes; order Mycobacteriales; family Gordoniaceae; genus Gordonia; species Gordonia sp. 852002-10350_SCH5691597. Next base: position 15,185 of record NZ_LZMO01000133.1, on the reverse strand, counting down.
CGGAGTTCCCTGCCGCTGACGAGTCGTCCGCCGCCGAGATCGAAGACGCCGACGACACCGCAGACGCCGTCGCTGCCGACCGCGCCGAGGCGGAGTCCGAAGCAAAGCTCGATGCCGCCGATCCCGAAGCCGTCGACGCCGCCGAGACCGAGCACGAGAAGGAAGACGCCGAAGCTCGCCTCGAAGCCTTCGAAGCGACCACGGACGCGGGCGACCTGAGCGTCGAAGAAGCCGCGACCGACGGAGACATCAGCAACTTCGAACCCATCGACGAAATCGACCAGAACGACGAATCCGGCGACGAAACACCGACGGCTGCAACTACTTCCGAGTCTGACGCCACTTCCGAGTCCGACGCTACTTCGGAGTCCGACGCCTCGGACGTCGACGACGAGACAGGCGCCGAAGACGAGGTCGAACCCGCCGACGTCGACGGCACATCGACCGAGTCCGATACCGAAGCCGACGCCGAGTCCGAGTCCGAGTCCGAAGACGACGCCGAGCACGACGCCGAGCACACCGACAGCGACGAGTCGGCCGACGCGGAAACCACAGAAGACGACGGCGCTTCTGTCGATGAAGAGCGCGTTGACGAAGAGCCCGTCGACGAGGAAATCACCGACGAGGAAATCACCGACGAAGAACCCGCTGACGGTGAAGACCACATCGACGGCGAGGCGCAGACCGTCGCGCTGAAGACACAGAAGCCCGACGCCCCGACAGACAGCGCCACTACAGACACGGCCGCCACTGACGACAAGGTGAACATCGGCAAGGGCGCCGCGGTTGCCGGTGGCGCGGCTGCCGCAGTCGGAGCGGCCGCAGCAGCAGGGTCCACAGCGAAGACTGCACAAACGTCGTCGGCTCGTCCCACGACGTCGACCGGTTGGTCGACCACACCGCACCAGCCACAGGTGATCCCCCCTGCCGGAACGTCGACGACGACCACTACGAAGAGCAAGGAAGGCTCCAGTCGTCGTCTGCTGCTGACGGTCGGCGCGCTCGTCGTCCTGGCTCTGGTCGTCGTGGGCGTTGTGTGGGGCGTTATCGCATCGCGCGCCGAGCCTGCAGCCGACCAGGCTGCCGACGCAGCGTCGAAGTTCTCCACCGCCCTCTACAACGGCGACCTCTCGACGCTGCGCTCGGTGACGTGCGGTCAGGAGAATCAGTTCTACACCAACATCTCCGACGCCGATTTCCAGAAGATCTACTCCGCGCAGAAGGCGCGCAACGAGTTGGTCCGCACCGGAGACATCAAGGCGTCGAAGGTGACCGACGACGGGGCAAAGGCGGTCGTCGAGGTGACGGCATACCAGACCAGCAAGCCGAACGAGCCGCAGACCGTCACCATCAATCTCCAGAAGGACGGCAGCGACTGGAAGGTCTGCACGCCGCGGTGACCGGTCGCAGGGCGCCAGGTCCCCTACGCGACGACATACCCGGCACAGGGTGGGTGCCGGGTGGGCATGCGCCGGTCCACCGTCCGACGACCCAGCCGTTGCGGGTTGCGCCCCGACCGGCGCGACGTTCCTATGTCCCGGCAGCCAACGCGCCGGGCGCCACACCGTTCGGCCATCCGAAGCAACTCGACGTCCCTGGACGACGCCCCGGGACCCGGAGCGTTCATTCACAGCGGGTCCGGGTGCAACGTCGTGCCGACCCCGCAGTGATCTGCGCGGCGATCGCCATGGCTGCGTTGGCCCTCACCGTCGCCATCGGGTTGATTCACCGTCGCCATCGGGTTGATCTGGTCGTGACCGCACTCAGCGCGTAGGCCCGCTATTGCGGTTGCCCAGAAGCTCGGATACCGCGCGTCTGGGCAACCGCAACTCGCGACTCACACACCGCGCGCCCCCTCCCGAAACGAGAGGAGGCGCGCGGTGGTCTGCGTGCGAAAGTTCAGGCGTGAAACGTCAGGCGCTGATCGACTTGCCGTTCGACTTCAGGTCGTCGCATGCCTCGACAACGCGCTCGGACATGCTGGTCTCGGCCTTCTTCGACCAGACGCGCGGGTCGTAGGCCTTCTTGTTGCCAACCTCGCCGTCGACCTTCAGCACGCCGTCGTAGTTGCTGAACATGTGCCCGGCGATCGGTCGGGTGTAGGCGTACTGGGTGTCGGTGTCGACGTTCATCTTGACGACGCCGTAGGTGAGCGCTTCCTCGATCTCGCTCTTGAGCGAGCCCGATCCACCGTGGAACACGAAGTCGAATGGCTTGGATCCCTCAGGCAGACCGAGCTTCTTGCTCGCGACGTCCTGGCCCAGCTTGAGCACGTCGGGACGCAGCTTCACGTTGCCCGGCTTGTAGACGCCGTGGACGTTGCCGAAGGTGGCGGCGAGCAGGTACTTGCCTTTCTCACCTGCGCCGAGCGCGTCGACGGTCTTCTCGAAGTCCTCGGCCGAGGTGTAGAGCTTGTCGTTGATCTCCGCCTCGACACCGTCTTCTTCACCACCGACGACGCCGATCTCGACCTCGAGGATGATCTTCGCCGCAGCCGCCTTGACGAGCAGTTCCTGCGCGATCTCGAGGTTCTCGTCGATCGGCACAGCGCTGCCGTCCCACATGTGCGACTGGAACAGCGGATTCTTGCCGGCGTCGACGCGCTCCTGAGAGATGGCGAGCAGCGGACGCACGTAGGTGTCGAGCTTGTCCTTGGGACAGTGGTCAGTGTGCAGCGCGATCGTCACGTCGTACTTGGCTGCCACCACGTGCGCGAACTCGGCGAGCGCAACCGCACCGGTCACCATGTCCTTGACGCCGAGGCCCGAGCCGAACTCCGCCCCACCGGTGGAGAACTGGATGATGCCGTCACTCCCGGCATCGGCAAAACCCTTGATGGCCGCGTTGATCGTCGACGACGAGGTGCAGTTGATCGCGGGAAATGCGTAGCCACCCTCCTTCGCCTTCGCGAACATCTCGGCGTACTGCTCTGGGGTTGCAATGGGCATGTCACGTCCTCCAACCGGGTGGGATCTCACACTTCGAGCTCTGTTGAGTCCCTCTCAGTATGGCAAGTGCCACTCCAGCGTGTGCAAGACGCTCTCACCTGGGGCGAAGCCTCCGGTTCGACGCCTGACAACACGCGAATGGGGTGTTTTGTCCGATTCCGCTACCCTCGGAGCCGTGACCGCCTCTGTTTTCGACGCCACAGCCCCTGCTCTCGCTGCAACGACCGACCTCGCCCTGCTCCCCGGCTTCCTCGATCCGGTCAACCTGCTGAACTCGTTCGGCACGTGGATTCTCGCCGGACTGCTGTTGGTGGTCTTCATCGAGTCAGGACTGCTCTTCCCGCTACTCCCGGGCGACTCACTGTTGTTCACCGCGGGGCTGATCGTGGCCGCGAAGTCGGCCGACATCGAGCCGTTCGCGCCACTCTGGGTGCTCCTGGTCACCATTCCGATCGCGGCGTTCCTCGGCGATCAGGTCGGCTATCTCATCGGCAACAGACTCGGATACTCCCTGTTCAAGCCGGACGCGCGCATCTTGAAGCAGTCCTACATCGTCGAGGCGCATGACTTCTTCGAGAAGCACGGACCCATCACCATCTTCCTGGCGCGCTTCGTGCCGATCGTGCGCACCTACGCACCACTGGTCGCCGGAGCTGCGAAGATGCGCTACTCGACGTTCCTCGCCTACAACGCGATCGGCGCCGTCGTCTGGGGTGCAGGCGTGACGCTCCTGGGCTACTTCCTCGGCCAGATCTCGTTCATTCGCGACAACGTCGACGTGATCTTCCTGCTGATCGTGTTCGTCTCGGTGCTCCCGATCATCTCCGAGGTCGTCAAGCGCTGGCGACGCTCCCGCCAACCCGTCGTCGAAGAGAAGGTCGACGCCGCGTAGCGCTATTTGCCGCCGCCGCGTAGCGCGCGCATTCGACGCCGCCGCGCAGCGCAAATCCGACACCGCAGGAGGCCCTTCGGCCCCCTGACAGCCACTCATTGGCTCTCGCACAGCTTCGCCAAGTAGCCTGGTGACCCGTGATCGACACCGCGCTTGCCCATACGACCACCGTGGTCGCTCTCCCCGGCATCCTCGACCCCATCAACGTGCTGAGCTGGTTCGGCGCCTGGGCGTTCTGGGGGCTGCTACTCGTCGTCTTCATCGAGTCGGGTGTGCTGTTCCCGGTCCTCCCCGGTGACTCGTTGCTGTTCGTCGCGGGCATGGTGGTCGCGGCAGGCGGTAAGGACGGCATCGACCAGTTCGCGTCGCTGTGGCAGCTGTTGGTCTTCGTGCCGATCGCCGCGATCCTCGGTGGTCAGGTGGGGTATTGGATCGGCCGGTTCATCGGGACCGAGATGTTCAAACCCGACGCCCGGTTCCTCAAGGAGCGCTACCTGATCGAGGCGCAGGAGTTCTTCGAGAAGCACGGCCCGATCACCATCTTCCTGGCCCGCTTCGTGCCCATCGTGCGCACCATCGCGCCGATCGTCGCCGGTGCCGCGCGCATGAGGTGGTCGGTGTTCGCGCTCTACAACGTGATCGGAGCCATCGTCTGGGGCGCCGGCATCGTTCTGCTCGGCTACTGGCTCGGCCGGTTCGAGGTGGTGCAGAAGCTCATCGAGCCGATCTTCATCCTGATCGTGATCCTGTCGATCGCTCCGATGCTCATCGAGTGGTATCGCCGACGTCGCGCCGCGAAAAAGGTTGCCACCGATGCTGTCGCGACCTCCGAGGCGACGGCTGCAGCCGATCCGCACTCCCCCGACAACGTCTGACGCCGAGCGTCACCACGCGTCGTCAAGGTCGGCGTGCTGCCGAATCCATGCGTGCATCGCGATCCCGGCGGCCACCCCCGCATTGATGCTTCGCGTCGATCCGAACTGCGCGATCGACACCGTCAGATCCGCCTGCGCTTGCGCGTCGTCACTGACGCCTGGCCCCTCCTGACCGAAGAGCAGTACGCATTCGCGTGGGAGATCGGCGGTTTCGAGCGGTACCGAGCCAGGAGTGTTGTCGACGGCGACCACTGCGAGACCGTTCTCGCGCGCCCAGGTCATCAGCTCCGACACTGAATCATGGTGCTGCAGATGCTGATAGCGGTCTGTCACCATTGCTCCGCGACGATTCCAGCGGCGTCGTCCGACGATGTGCACCGCCGACGCGGCAAACGCGTTCGCGGTCCGCACCACGGTCCCGATGTTGGCGTCGTGCGCGAAGTTCTCGATGGCCACATGAAACGGGTGTCGGCGTGCATCGATGTCGTCGACGATCGCCTCACGACGCCAATACCGGTATGCATCAACGACATTCCGGGTGTCGCCCTCGGCGAGCAACTCCGGGTCGTAGCGCGGATCGTCGGGTAACGGACCATCCCGTTCGACGTCCCACGGTCCCACTCCGACGGCGGGTCTCGCCTGCCATTCGGTGGGTCCGGGTACGTCCGATCCGTCGGGTGCACCAGTTCCCTCAGGCGACGTGCCGCCGGTCGACATCGCCTCAGGCAAGCCCGATGTCGGCGAGGCCGAGCAGAGATCGGTACGGCACACCGAGTTTCGTGATCACGTCGTCAGCTCCGGTAGCACGGTCGACGACGGTCGCGACACCCACCACGACCGCTCCGGCCTCACGCGCCGCCGCCACAGCGGTTGCAGGCGAATTACCCGTGGTGCTGGTGTCCTCGACGATCAGCACCGCTTTGCCTTCGATGTCGGGGCCCTCCACCTGACGCTGCATGCCGTGTGCCTTGGCGGCCTTGCGCACCACGAATGCGTCGATGGGACGTCCCGGGGCGTGCATGATCGCGGTCGCAACCGGGTCGGCACCCAAGGTCAGTCCGCCGACCGCCTGGTATCCCCAGTCGGCGGTGAGCTGCCGCATGAGCTTGCCGATCAACGGCGACGCCTCGTGATGCAGCGTGGCGCGTCGCAGGTCGACGTAGTAGTCGGCTTCACGTCCCGACGACAACGTCACCTTGCCGTGCACCACCGACAGTTCGGCGACGAGTCGCGCGAGCGCCGCGCGGGCCTCGCCGTCCACCTCGGGGGTCGCGGATGCGGAGGGCGTTGAGGAGGTCACAGTCGGCTCAGTCTTCCTGCTCGTGCGTCGCGGTCGGATGTCTCGATGGCTGCGTGTGTCCCGAAAGCTGCGTCAAACGCTCAGTCACGACGATGATGCCGATTGGGGCGCTCGTCCGTCTCGGACGGCTGTGCAGTGCGCGATCGCCGGACCGGCATCGGGGTCATGCCGCGACCGGTCGTCGGCGACGCAGCCCGCCTGGCCCCGGCCTCACCCTGCGGTGGCTGGGCTTGCGGCTGCTGACCCTGGGGTGGCTGATTCTGCGGTGGAGGTTGACGGCGCGGCGCGGGAGCTGCCGTCTCCTGCGCCTGAATGCGCGCCCGACGCTCCTTGTCGCGCATCGACTCGGTCTTCTCGTCGGCGAACTCTTCGCGCGTCGGCCCGTGCGGATCACGCGGGTCCGGCGGATCCTGCGGGTCCTGCACCGGCGGCAGCACACGCAGCAGGTCAGCGAAGCGTCGAACCACTTCGAGCCCCGTGTCGAGCTTGGTCGCATCATCGGTCAACGGCATGGAACCGAGCGCCCAGTTGCCTTCGTCCCACAGCACCTCGACGTACGACGGCGCGTTGTTGGCCAGCGCGACCATCCTCCGGTCACACACCCGTCGCGCGACGTCGAGGTCGTTGGAGAACATGACACGCGGCCCCATCGCACCGAGCAGTTCGACGTCGTCCTCCGCGGGCGCGAGCACATCCTCGTGGCGTAGGTCGACGATCACGTTCGACGGCGCATTGCGGCGGACCGCGATGACGGTCGCCGTGTCGTCGAGGTCGAAGACGACGGCCTCGGCGCCGCCATAAACTCCGTATGCGACATCCTGAACTCCGACACTGTCCGGAACGTTCATCGTCGCGCGGTGGAACACCTTGCGTAGCTTGGTATCTGAGGCACGGTAGGAGAAGTCGTGGGCATCACCCCACACGGCACGCTGGTGGCGGGTGCCGCTGGAACGCTTGCGGTCGAGCCACAGCAGCGCCGCCGCACCGGCCAGCGCCACGGCTGCGATCACGAAATAGACGATGGTCATCGCGCTACAGCCTACTTCAGGGCCGCACCGCTGATCGAGAATGCCTCACGCGCGCCCGCCGCCGATCGAGCAGCCCGCCCGCTGATCGAGCCCGAACGCTGATCGAGCTTGTCGAGATCACCCGCCGATCGAGCCCACCCCCGCTGATCGAGCTTGTCGAGATCACCCGCCGATCGAGCCCGGTCCGCTGATCGAGCCTGTCGAGATCACCCGCCGATCGAGCCCCAACCGCTGATCGAGCCTGTCGAGATCACCCGCCGATCGAGCCAACCCCCGCTGATCGAGCTTGTCGAGATCACCGACCCAGCCCACCAGCCCAGGCACACCGTGGTTTCGACACGGCAGCTCGCTGCGCTCGCGGCCTGCTCAACCAGCGGAAGACCCCCGCTGATCGAGCTTGTCGAGATCACCCGCCGATCGAGCCCCAACCGCTGATCGCGCCTGTCGAGATCACCCGGCCCCGAGCCAAACCCCCGCTGATCGAGCTTGTCGAGATCACCGACCCAGCCCACCAACACAGGCGCACCGTGGTTTCGACACGGCAGCTCGCTGCGCTCGCGGCCTGCTCAACCAGCAGAAGACCCCCGCCGATCGAGCCCACCACCGCTGATCGAGCTTGTCGAGATCACCTCCCCGAGGCCACGTACCCCCGCCGCTTGTCGACGACGTTCCGCAGCGCCGTCGACAACTCCTCGCCGCCCGCCTCGCACCCGGCCCCGACGTACCGCCGTAGATTGTCGAGCACCTGATCGGCGAGCTCGTCGCGCCACCCATAAACGTCGCCGCTCATATGCGCCGAGATCGCGACGTTGTCCAAGTCCCACAGTGGGCTGTCGTCGGGCAGCGGTTCGGTGACGAAGACATCGAGCGACGCCGCGCCGATCCCGCCGCTGCGCAGCGCGTCGGCCAGCGCCGCCTCGTCGACGAGCCTGCCCCTGCCGACGTTGACAAGGTGCGCGTCGGGGCGCATCGCCGACAGCACCGACGCGTCGATCATGCCCTCGGTCTGCGCGGTGAGCGGCGCCACGACGACGACGTTGTCGAATTCGCCGACGTAACTGCTCAATTCGTCGGTCGCGCGCACCTCGCCGAAGTCGGGGTCGTCGTGACGCGCCGTGCGCCCGGCGCCGGTCACGCGCATCCCGACGGCGCGCAGCAGCCGCGCAATCGCACGTCCGATACCCCCGGTCCCGATGACGAGCACCGACGACCCCGCGGTCCGCGTCGTCTCGCGCCACACCCATTCGTGCGCCGACTGCAGGCGCGCCGATTCATGTAAGCGCTTGTCCCGCGCCAGGATCGACGCCAGCACGAACTCCGCGATCGGTTGGTCGAAGACGCCGTGCGCGTTGGTCACCACGATGTCGGAGTCGGCGAGCTCGTCGAACAGCAGCGAATCGACACCCGCGGCACAGACGTGCACCCAGCGCAGCGATTGTGTTGCGGCGCCCCAGTTGTCGCGCAGCGCACGGGAGAAGAAGTCCCACACGACGAGAACATCGGCACCCGGCAGCACCTGCGGCAAGGTCTCGACGGTGCACTGCCGCACGTCGGCCAGCGCCTCGAGGTCGGCGAGGTTGTAGGGACCGGGCGCGTCGTCGGCGCCGAGGAGGACGAGTTGCGGCTTGGTGGACGTCACACCCGCCACCGTATCGGTGCACGCACCCACCAGACACCGCACCCTGTCTAATTGTTGACAATCCGACGATCTACGTCCACCGTGTACCCATGACCCTCGCCGCAACGCCTCAGACCGCGTCGCTGTCGCCGATCCTCAAGCAGGCGACGCCCGTCGTCGTCGATCACGCACTCGGCTCGTGGATTCACGGAACCGACGGCCACAGCTACCTCGACTTCACCACCGGCATCGGGGTCACCAGCACCGGCCACTGCCACCCGAGGGTCGTCGCCGCAGCTCAGGAGCAGTGCACCAAGATCATCCACGCGCAGTACACGACCGTGATGCATCAGCCGCTGCTCGATCTCACCGAGAAACTCGGCGCAGTCCTCCCCCTCGGCCTCGACTCCGTCTTCTACGCGAACTCCGGCTCGGAGGCCGTCGAGGCAGCGGTGCGCCTGGCCCGTATGGCAACCGCGAAGCCCAACATCATTGTCTTCCAAGGCGGATTCCACGGGCGTACCGTCGCGGCCGCCAGCCTCACCAGCGCCGGCACCCGATTCTCCGCGGGCTTCTCACCACTCATGGGCGGCGTGCACATGGCGCCGTTCCCCTACGCCTACCGCTACGGCTGGAATGACGACGCCGCAATCGATTTCGCGCTCAAAGAACTCGACTACCTGCTCGCCTCTCGGGTTGCGCCGAACGACACCGCCGCATTCCTCATCGAACCCGTACTCGGCGACGGTGGATACCTCCCGACGCCACCACGCTTCCTCGCAGGACTCCGCGAGCGCGCCGACCGCCACGGCATCCTGCTCATCATCGACGAGGTGCAGGCCGGATTCGGACGCACGGGTAAGTTCTGGGGACATCAGCACGCCGACGACCTCACTCCCGATATCCTCATCACCGCAAAGGGTCTCGCGTCGGGCTTCCCGATCTCCGCGATCGCCGCTCCGACGGAGTTGATGAGCCAGGCGTGGCCCGGCTCGCAGGGCGGAACGTACGGCGGCAATGCCGTTGCCGCCGCGGCGGCCATCGCGACGCTCGACGTCATCGACGACGAGGATCTCGTCGAGAACGCACGCATCCGCGGCGAACAGATGCTGTCCGGAATCCGTTCTGTCACAGCCGGTTACGACGCCGTCGGCGATGTGCGTGGTCTCGGACTCATGGTCGGTGTCGAATTCGTCTCCCGCGACGGCGACGTCGCAGTGCCCGACGCAGCAACGGCCCTCGCCGTCCAGCAGGCCACCACCCGGCACGGACTGCTCACCCTCACCTGCGGACCCGAGGCCAACGTGGTCCGCCTGATTCCCGCCCTCGTCGTCACCGAACACGAAATCGCCACCGGCATCGAACGATTCAGCGCCGCCCTGTCCGACGTCGCCGCCCGCAACGACGGTCCGTAGCCACACACAATGGCTCCACACCCACTACCCACTCCCACGACGCCAACGCCGCCGATCGTCACCGAGCTCACCAGGCTCGACATAGAGGTCGACGCGTCGTCGCGCCGGCGTGCCGAATACTCCTACGACGCATCCAATTATCGGGTTCGGCCAGTGGCAGTTGTCTTCCCCCGCGACGCAGCCGAGGTAGCTCGCATCGCGGCCTGCTGTCATCGCCTCGGCACACCCCTCACCGCACGCGGTGGCGGAACGTCAATGGCGGGCAACGCTATCGGCGACGGCGTCATCCTCGACTTCTCGCGCTACATGACGCGTATCCACCACATCGACGACGAGTCAGCGACCGCCCACGTCGACCCGGGCGTCGTCCTCACACACCTGGCTGCCGCCGCGCGCACAGCCACCGGCGGCCGCCTCACCTTCGCGCCCGACCCGTCGTCGGCGTCGCGCGCCACCATCGGCGGGGCAATCGGGAACGACGCGTGCGGAAATCACTCGGTGCGCCACGGCCGCACCACCGACCACGTCGAGGCACTCGATCTCGTCACCGCTGACGGATTACGGCTGACCGCAACGCGATCGGGCATCGAACCCACACTGCCGAATGATCCGGCAGCGACCACGCGAGCCGCCGAACTCACCCGCGAGCTCACCGACCTCACCACCCGCAACCTCGCGGCCTTTCGCACCCAACTCGAACAGATCCCCCGCCAGGTGTCGGGATACCATCTGGCACACCTGTTGCCGGAGAACGGATTCGACGTCGCGCGGGCACTCGTGGGCAGCGAGGGCACCTGCGCGATCGTCGTCGGCGCCACCGTCAGACTGGTCGCGGCCCCGACATCTCAGCTACTCGTCTGCGTCGGCTACCGCTCTGTGGCAGACGCTGCCCGCGACGTGCCCGACATTCTTCCCTTCGCACCGTCGGCCATCGAAGGCATCGACCGCGGCATCGTCGCCACCATGGCCGCCCGACGCGGGCCCGACACCGTAGCTGGCCTCCCCGACGGCGACTCCTGGCTCTTCATCGACCTCGACAACGAGAGCGCCGCAGCACAATCCGAACCCGACATCCCCGCAACCGCCAAGCGCCTGATCGAACACCTCCGCACGCGAGGGTGCATGGTCGACGCCGCGTTCGTCGACGACGAGACCCGACGTCGCGCACTGTGGCGCGTCCGGGAAGACGGCGCCGGACTGTCCGCGCGCCTCGTCGACCCGGAGAGCGACGCACCGACGACGCACGAGTCGTGGCCCGGCTGGGAAGACGCCGCCGTCGCACCGGAACGTCTCGCCGACTACCTGCAGGATTTCACGACCCTCCTCGACGAGTTCGACCTCACCGGCGTGCTGTACGGACACTTCGGTGCGGGCTGCATGCACGTGCGGATCACCTTCGACCTCCGCACCGAGCAGGGTCGCGAGGTGATGTCGCGGTTCTGCACCCGCGCCGCCGAACTGGTTGTTGCTCATGGTGGTTCACTGTCGGGTGAACACGGCGATGGTCGCGCCCGATCAGCACTCCTGCCGCTGATGTACTCCACAGAGATGCTGCGCGCCTTCGACGACTTCCGGCGAATCTGGGACCCCGTGGGAATTCTCAACCCCGGCAGCATCGTCGACCCTGCGCCCATCACCACCGACCTCGCACTCGCCGACGTTCCGAACCGACCGTGGCACTCCGCGGACCCGGACGAGCACTCACCCGAACACACCGGACTCGATCCGTTCATCCATGCCGTGCAGGGCTGCATCGGTGTCGGTCGCTGCCGCACTACCAGCGGCGGGGTGATGTGCCCCAGCTATCGCGCGACGCGCGACGAGAAGGACTCGACGCGCGGCCGGGCACGCGTTCTACAAGACATGGTGCGCACCGCGCCCAGCGTCGAATCCGGTTGGCAGTCTGCCGATGTCGCCGACGCACTCGACCTCTGTCTGTCATGCAAGGCATGTTCGAGCGACTGCCCCACCGGCGTCGACATGGCGTCACTGAAGTCGGAGTTCCTCTCGCATCACTATCGACGCCGGCTACGACCTCTCTCGCACTACTCACTCGGATGGATGCCCGCCTGGCTCCCCGTCGCGACCTCCGTTGCACCACTGCTGAATCGAGTTCTCCAAACTCCACTCGCCCGACGCCTCGCCGCTCGCGCGGGCGGCCTCGACGCTCGACGCTCCATGCCCCGCTTCACCACTCGCCGGGACAGGCGCGCGACACTGAGCGCACTCGGCCACCCCGCCGACGCCGACGTCGTGCTGATCGTCGACACCTTCACCAAGGCGTTCCGCCCGCACGTCGCAACCGCCGCGGCGCGCGTCCTGGCAGCCACCGGCGACACCGTCGCCACCCGCGACGACGTGTGCTGCGGACTGACCTGGATCTCAACCGGTCAGCTCGACCACGCTCGAAAGGTACTGACCCGCACCGCTGATCGACTCGACGACGGCACCGACCGCCCCCTCGTCCTCGCCGAACCCAGCTGCGCGGCCGCACTGCGCACGGACCTACCAGAACTGATCAACTCGCCCGCCGCACGCCGTGTCGCCGCAAGAGTGACGAGCTTCGCCGCCCACCTGCCCACACTCGTCGAGGCAGGGCTGCAGGTCCCAGACCTTCCCGAATCGGTCACGGTCCAAACCCACTGCCACGAGTACGCCGCCTTCGGCGCGCACGCCTCGACGGCCGCACTGAAGTCGCTCGGTGTCGAGGTCACCACGGCCGACGGATGCTGCGGCGTCGCAGGCAACTTCGGCTTCGAGAAGGGTCACTACGAGGTCAGCGTCGCGGTGGCCGAGAACGCCCTCGCACCCGCGCTCCGTGCCGCGCCGGAAACTCCGGTCATCACCGACGGGTTCAGCTGCGCGATGAGCGTCGACCACCTGACCGCCACCGACCCCCTCATCAACGCCCAAGGGCAGCACCTCGCCGAACTGCTCGCACAGGCGCTGCCCCTTGCACAAGAACTACCCCGCGCACAGCCATCACCAGAGGAAGGACTCCGATGACACTGCTCGTCGACACAGCCTGGACACCCACATCCTCGAAACGCCGCTTCGACGTAGAGAATCCGGCGACCGGCGAGGTCATCACGTCGGTCCCGGACGGCAACGCCGACGACGCGCTCGACGCCCTGGGTCGTGCCGCCGACGCCCAATCCGACTGGGCGGCAACCAGTCCCCGCTCACGTAGCGAGATCCTCTACCGCGCATACGAACTCATCACCGCGCGGGCCGATGAGTTCGCGACCCTGATGACCACCGAGATGGGCAAGCCGTACCCCGAGGCACGCGGCGAGGTTGCCTACGGCGCAGAGTTCTTCCGCTGGTTCGCCGAGGAAGCCGTACGCATCGGCGGCGACCACCTCCTCACCCCGGACGGCAGCAACCGCGTCGTCGTCCGTCATCGCCCCGTCGGCCCATGCATCCTGATCACGCCGTGGAACTTCCCATTGGCGATGGGAACACGCAAAATCGGCCCGGCGATCGCCGCGAGCTGCACCATGGTCTTCAAGCCCGCGGAGCTGACACCGTTGACCTCGCTGCTCCTCGCCGACGTGCTCCGCGAGGCCGGTCTGCCCGATGGCGTCCTGAACGTGGTCACCACAAGCGATCCGGGTGAGGTCGCCGGCGCGTGGATGTCGTCGGGCCTCGCCCGCAAGGTCAGCTTCACCGGCTCCACCGCGGTGGGAAAACTGTTGCTGCGCCAGGCCGCCGATACGGTGATGCGCACCTCGATGGAGCTCGGCGGCAACGCACCCTTCATCGTCTGCGACGACGCCGATCTCGACACCGCACTCGACGCCGTGATGGTCGCGAAGATGCGCAACATGGGGCAGGCATGCACTGCGGCCAACCGGATCTTCGTGCATCGTGACGTCATGGACGAGTTCGCAAGCGCCCTCACGCAACGCATGTCAACACTCACCGTCGGGAACGGACTGTCCGAGGGCACGCAGGTCGGCCCCCTCGTCGAACGCAAGGCCGTCGACAAGGTCGAAGAGCTCGTCGACGACGCGGTTCGACGCGGAGCGTCGCTTCGGTGCGGCGGCACCCGTCCCGATGGTCCCGGCCACTTCTACCCGCCGACGGTCCTCACCGACGTACACCCCGAGTCCGCTCTCATGAGCACCGAGATCTTCGGTCCCGTCGCGGCTCTGATCCCGTTCGACGGCTCCGGAATCGAGGCAGACGACACCGTGGTCGCAGCTGCAAACAGGACGCCCGCCGGCCTGGTCGGATACGTCTGCAGCCGCGACGCCGAGCGCCTCGACGCCATCTCGGCCGGCCTCGCGGTGGGTATGGTCGGGGTCAACACTGGTCTGGTCTCCAACCCCGCGGCCCCGTTCGGGGGGATCAAGGAGTCGGGCCTCGGCCGCGAGGGCGGACGTCTCGGCATCGAGGAGTTCCTCGACGTCACCTACACGTCCACCCCGATCCGACGGAGGCGATAGGTGTATCTCGGCGCCCAGCTCTTCACCGACAGAGAGTACCGGCAGCGGTTGACCCGCGTGCGTGAACTGATGGATCTGCAAGGACTTTCGGCGATCATCGTCACCGATCCCGCGAACATCTTCTACCTCATCGGGTACAACGCGTGGTCGTTCTACACCCCGCAGATGCTGTTCGTCCCCATCGACGGCGAGATGCTGTTCTTCGCTCGCGAGATGGACGCACATGGCGCACACCGACATCGATGGTCTCGATGGCTGCGCGCATCGCCTCCGAACACACCATGCCCGCCTGACGCATGAGCTGAACCTCGGCGTCGGATTTCACCGAACGCACCCAGTTGACGAGTTCGAAGTTGTCGACGAGCTTCCACTCGGGGATGGCGTTGTGCAGAGCGCGGTAGGCCTTGGGAGAGAAGAAGTGTGAGTCCATCTCGAGTCCGACGGAGCCGCCCTTCGATGCCGGTGCGACCTGGTGACGTTGGCGTAGCGCCCACGCGACCCAGTCGAACGGGTGCACGTGCGGGCGGTGCACGTAACTTTCGGGATAGCCGACGATCTGCTCGTCGGGTAGCCAGGTGGTGCGGTGTGCGCCATGTGCGTCCATCTCGCGAGCGAAGAACAGCATCTCGCCGTCGATGGGGACGAACAGCATCTGCGG
>NZ_LZMO01000132.1:0-2074 GCF_001665715.1 Gordonia sp. 852002-10350_SCH5691597 | reverse complement strand
GAATTCGAGACCATCATCAACCACGAGGCCCCTCAGGCCGCGTGACTAACCCTGTCACCTATCCGTGCACCAGGCCCCTACGTTCCGTGGCCGAGCTGGGTGACCGGAAAGACATACCCCTGGATCGGTACGCGTGCGCTTGCCGCAGGCCAGTCGGAGACGCTGTGCGTCTGGTTCGCCGTCGACCCGGATGTGCTCTACACGGCCGACGAGAACGAAGGTGTCACCTCCACCTTCACGTTCACAGCGACGCAGGCGAACTGAGATGCGCACAATAGCGCGAGAACTCGTGCTTACCATCGGTGCAGCCCTCGGCCTCCTGTGCATCGGGTTCGCAATCGCAGCGCACGCGTTCGGGATTGCACCACTGATCGTCCGCTCGGGGTCGATGGCTCCGACCCTGCCGGTCGGTTCACTGGCACTCGCCGCTCCCGTACACGGCACCGACGTGCGTCCGGGCGACGTCGTGTCGATCTCTCGGCCGGACGGAAGCCGAATCACACACCGCGTGATCAGCACCGCCGCAGCGTCGCAGGTAGCGGTGACCGCCTATCTGAAGGGCGACGCCAATCAGTTCCCCGACCCGGCACCCTATGTCATCGGAGATGCACATCGGGTCGTCGTGACGATTCCGCTCGCCGGCTACGCTGCGTCGTGGATGCAGACACCTGCGGGCCGCATTCTGCTCGGCACAGCCTCGATCGCTTTGGTGTATCTGACTTTTCGACGCCGCCGGGGGTCCAGGACGGATGACCGTGGAACTACGAGAGACGGGGCCGGATCCACGCCCGGGAACCGGGGTCCAGAGCCGCGCGTACCAGCAGCGGGTCATCGCGCACGACACACCACCGCCACGGCAGGTGTCGCGACCGCGGTGACACTGGCGCTTGCCACGCAGCAGGTCGGAGCCGCACACGCGGCGTCGCTCACCGACGTTGCGGTGATGTCCAGTTCGATCAGCATGGGCACGTTCGGCAACTCGATCCCGAATGATCGCGGCGCTGTCATCATCGCCACCGCGGGGAGCGCGTCTGGCTGCAAGATCAGTTGGACCGCACCGTCATCCGGCTTCTCGGTGCGGGTGTCGTTCCTACCGAAAGGTGTTGCAGTCCCGGCCGATCACGACCCGACACCGACGACCTACCAATCGGAATACACGCTGACCGCAGGCACCCTCAGCTACGTCGCGACCGCGCCGACAGATGTGGTCGGCACCGACACGACGGCCGCCAGCGGGCAGATCTTCACCGTCCGCACGGTGCGCACGGCGGATCAGATGGTCTCGGCGAACTTCGCGTACGGTTACGTGTACCGCGCCTCGTCAACGAGCAACTACAACTGCGGAGTGCGCTCGGTCGACGGCAACGTGAACTACACCTGGCCCGCAACGTCGTCGGGCGTGCAGAGTCTCGCGCTCAAAGCCGATGTCGCAGCGTCGACCTCGAGCACGACCAGCAGCTCCGCCGCGAGTTCGACGTCCAGCAGCGCGGCATCGAGTTCGTCGGCCGCACAGTCGAGTTCGTCGACGGCAGCACAGTCGAGCAGCAGTGGGACGTCGAGCTCGACGTCGGCTGCAGGCTCGTCGACTTCACCGTCGAGCTCATCCCTTTCGACCACCACGGTCACTTCGACGGCCATCGCCACCGGGCCAGGCGCCACGTCACCGTCGAAATCTGTGAGCGCATCGCTCACCGGAACGACACTCACTCTGACCGATACAGCCTCGGGCGCAACTGTATTCACCGACACGGTGCAGTCGGGTTCGACACTCACCTGGGACGCCACCGACGACATCCTGACCGTCCACCAGCCCGACGGCAGCAGCGTCCTGGTCAAGAAGGCCGGCGACGCGTGGCAGTCCTACGACATCGCCACCACAACTGTCGCGCCAACCACGACGCCCCCGGTCGCCACGACGTCGAGCAACCAGCCCAGCGCCGCATCGTCGACCGGAGTCACAGCTCCGTCAGCGGGCTGACTGGACGATCCGTGCGGGTTTTGTGTCGGAAACCGGCTCAAAACCCATACGGATCGCTGACACCTCTACGACGACGACCCCGTCTCCCTCCATGGG
>NZ_LZMO01000131.1:0-66890 GCF_001665715.1 Gordonia sp. 852002-10350_SCH5691597 | reverse complement strand
TGGAACTTCGAGAAGTTCGTCGTCGACGCCGATGGCCATGTGACCACTCGCATCCGCCCGCGCACCGAGCCGACCGACCCCGTCGTGATCGAGGCCATCGAAGCGGTGCTCTGACCGGGTCGATTCCACGACCGGGCCAACTTCACGCCAGGTCAACCCAGAATCGGCAAACCGCGACCGGAGAGTGCAGGTTGCGGGTTGAACGGTAAGGTGAGAGCCGTCGAAAATCCGTCGGCGTCTCGTCGAGCGGATGTCACGTGAGAAGAGGAGCGCTAGCCGATGGCACGAGTGGTGGTCGACGTGATGCCCAAGGCCGAAATCCTCGATCCGCAGGGGCAGGCCATCGTCGGAGCCCTCGGTCGGCTCGGATTCGACGGCGTCTCCGAGGTACGGCAGGGCAAGCGGTTCGAGCTCGAGGTCGACGACTCGGTCGACGACGTGACTCTCGGCCGCATCGCAGAAGAACTGCTCACCAACACGGTGATCGAGAACTTCACCGTCTCCCGCATCGCCGACTGACGGCACGAGATCGAGTCGAGTAGGACCACATGACTGCACGTATCGGTGTCATCACCTTCCCCGGAACCCTCGACGACGTCGACGCATCGCGTGCGGTGCGGATCGCGGGCGCCGAGGCCGTCGAACTCTGGCACGGCGACGCCGACCTCAAAGGGGTCGACGCCGTGATCGTTCCCGGCGGCTTCTCCTACGGCGACTATCTGCGTGCAGGCGCGATCGCCAAGTTCGCGCCAGTGATGGGCGCGGTGATCGAGGCGGCCGAGCGCGGAATGCCGGTTCTGGGAATCTGCAACGGTTTTCAGATCCTGTGCGAGGCGGGATTGCTGCCCGGTGCACTCACCCGCAACGAGGGTCTGCACTTCATCTGCCAGGACCAGTGGCTCAAGGTCGAGAACAACACGACGGCATGGACGTCGCGGTTCGACGCAGGCGCCGAGATTCTCATCCCGCTGAAGTCGGGCGAGGGTCGCTACGTCGCGCCGGAGCGCAAGCTCGAAGAACTCAAGGGTGAGGGCCTCGTCGTATTCACCTACGCCGGAAGCAATCCCAACGGATCGGTCCTCGACATCGCGGGCATCTCCAGCCCCAATGGACGCATCGTCGGACTCATGCCGCACCCCGAGCACGCGACCGAAGCGCTGACGGGCCCCAGTGACGACGGTCTCGGACTGTTCTACTCTGCGATCGACGCCGTACTCGCCAACGCCTGATCCCGATGCCCACCCCGTCGCTGGCAACGTCCGCCACAGCCGAGGGACTCGGTGAGTTCATCGACGCCTCACCGTCACCCTTCCATGTGTGCGCGACGGTCGCCGCCGAACTTGAATCCGCGGGATTCCAACGCCTTTTCGAGGATCAGGACTGGTCGACGGAGGAGAGCGATGCCTTCGAGGGCTTTGTCGACGACGCGGGCCGTCGGTTCTATGTCATTCGTGGTGGGTCGATCATCGCGTGGGATCTCGGTGACGGCGACGGGTTCCGGATCGTCGGCGGACACACCGACAGCCCCAATCTGCGGCTCAAGCAGAACCCCGACCGTGAATCAGCCGGGCTGGCAACGGTTGCGCTCGAACCCTACGGCGGTGCGTGGCTCAACTCGTGGCTCGATCGCGACCTCGGACTCTCGGGTCGGCTCGCCTATCGTGCGGACAGTGGTGTCAGCAGTGTACTGGTCAACGTCACCGAGCCGGTACTTCGCGTGCCCCAGTTGGCAATTCACCTCTCCGAAGACCGCAAGGGCGTCACGCTGAACCCCCAGCGACACGTCGACGCGATCTGGGGCGTCGACGCCGCGACCCCGATCCTGCAGTGGGTAGCCGAGTACGCGGGCATCGACGCCGACGCCCTGCTCGGGTGGGAGTTGATGACCCACGATGTCACGCCGTCGAGGCTCATCGGACCCGAGGACGAATTGCTCAGCGCCCCAAGGCTCGACAACCAGGGCACCTGCTACGCGGGACTGCATGCGCTGCTCGACGGTGAGCCGACGATCCACACGAGAGTTCTCGCGCTGTTCGACCACGAAGAGGTGGGCAGCGGCTCGGAGCGGGGCGCGGCATCGGACTTCTTGGCGACGACGCTGGAGCGAATCGTGTTGTCGCAGGGTGGTTCTCGCGACGATTATCTGAGGTCCATGGCATCGAGCGTATGCGTCTCGGGCGACATGGCGCACGCCACCCACCCGAACTACCCGGACCGGCACGAGCCGACGCACCGGATCGCGATCAACGGTGGACCGGTCCTCAAGGTCAATCAGAGTCTGCGGTATGCGTCGGATGCGTTGGGGGAGGCCATATTCGCTCTCGCCTGCAACACCGCCGGCGTGCCGATGCAGCGCTACATCCACCGCGCCGACCTGCCGTGCGGCTCGACGATCGGACCGATCACGGCAACGCGGACGGGACTGCTCACCATCGACGTCGGCGCTCCGCAACTGGCCATGCACAGCGCACGTGAACTTATGGGCGCAGCCGACGTTCCGATGTATTCTGCTGCGCTGCAGGCGTTTCTGAGTTCACCGGCCTGATCCCGTCGGCTGGATCCAACCCGCCGGGGCCACCCCTCACGCCCCGGCGGACGGTCGGTGTGCGCGTTCAGTAACTACGCGCGAAGCCGAGGACGTCGTTCACGTAGTCCATCGAGTTGTTGTACCGCAGAACGGCTGTCGCCTCGGACGCCTGGTTGCGCAGGTCGAGGTGTCCGTCGCACAGGTACCGCGCGGTCGTCAGCGCGGCGTCGAAGAGGTTCTGCGGGTCGATCTTGCCGTCGCCGTTTCCGTCTGCGCCATACTTCTCCCACGTGGCGGGGATGAACTGCATCGGTCCGACGGCGCGGTCGTGCACGGAGTCGCCGTCGAGGCGTCCACCGTCGGTGTCGGTGATGACCTGATTGCCCGCGAGCGAACCGTCGAGCACAGGTCCGAAGATCGGATTCTTCAACGTGCCGTCGGGCGTGGCGTCGCCCTCTTTGGCATGGTGGGATTCGACCTTGCCGATCCCGGCGATGAGTGTCCACGGGATACCGCAGGTCGGCTGGTCGTGGGTCATGGTGTCGGCGGCGTGGCGGTATGCCTCGAAGGCGACCTGCGGGACGGCGCCGTCGGTGACGCTGGCAGGAAGCGGTGGGGGAGGCGGCGGCGTCGCGGTCACCTTCTGGGTCGCGACGACCGGCTGCGCGGGTGCGGGCGCCTTCTTCGACGCCTCAGCGTCCTTCTGCGCGCTGGGAGCGGCAGCAGAGTGGGTGTGGGTCTGGCTCGATGTGGGGGCGCCCAGAGCTCCCTGGTCGGCATTGGCGCCCGCGGCAACAGTAAGGGCTCCGACGACAGGGATCAACGCGGCCCCGATCAGCGGTGCCCGCGACTTGGTGAGCGCGCGCGGCAGAATGGTCTGCCGCGGCTTCGAATGCTTACCCAAAACTGAACCTCGCACGTACGTCGGTGGATGTGCCGAAAGAGACCGTACATGCGGACGTGTCCTTACCGTTATCGCAGCGTTATCGAAAACTGAGTTGTCACTGAATGGCGGCTGCGACGTCGCTGGTCGTTACGGGAATGTTTCGTCGAGTGTGATGTCTGGCATACAAGGGCTTTAGGCCCTTGTTGATGCAAGGATTTTGGCAGTGCGTGGGAGCCCTCAGTTGGGTCGCAACACCGACAGCGAGGTGCCCTCGGTGAGCACGATGTAACCGTCGACGTCGGCTGCTCGCCCGAGGATCGGACGGGTCCAGGCGACCTTGCCCGCGGGGACGTCGAATGCGGTCAGTTGGCCGCTGCTGCCGAACACCAGATGATCGCCGGACGACCCGACACAGCTCAACAGGTCGAGATTGGTGTCGGGGTCGTCGATACTCGGCACGGGAATGGTTCCCAGGCGCTCGCCGTCGTCGAGTCGGTAGATCACTCGAGAGCGGTCCATTCGCGCGAAGGCGACCATCGATCCGCACGGGCGGGTGTTGGATTTCGAGAGGTTCGGGTCGGTGATCTGCCAGAGAGCATCCCCACGCGCTGGGTCACGTACCTGGTAGAAGCCCTGCGTCGCCTGCATGGAGGCGTCGCCGACGGTCGTCAGCACCGGAAGGGTCGACGGTCCCTCGACCACGTCGGCTTCCGCGGACTCCGACGTCGGGCGGCGGCTCGGGGTGCCACGGACCATGGCGTACGTGTCGACGGACTGCTCATCTCCGTCGCGGCGAATGACGGCTAGGCCCGTCGAGTAGGTCAGAATGTCGCACTGACGGCAGCGCAGCGAGTCCTTGCCGCGCGAATCGACGACGAATCGGCTGCCGTCGGCGGTCGAGATGATGAGCATGTCGTGGTCATAGGTCGCGTGCGCCGCAGACGCGAAGGTGCGACCCCAGACCCGCTTGCCCGTCGCGGTATGCATCGAGACTTCGTAACCCGCCTGATCGATGCGCACGAAGTTCGCGCCGACCCCGACCACCTGCGCGGTGTCGTCGAGTGCGGACTGCGCACCGACGCTGCCCGAATCGTCGACAAGATAGAAGCCGTCCGGTTGATCACCGAGCTTGATGGCGCAGCCGACATTCCCCGTGGCGTCGAACGCACACGAACCGAGCCCCGCGACGACAGGCTGCGACCACAGTGCGCGCCCGCTGTGGCGATCGACGAGTTCATAAGCGCGTCCGATGCCGCGCGGATACGAGAGCAACCACTGATCACCGCTGGTGTCGGCGACCTCGACGCTGCCGGTCTGGTTGTAGCCGGGCAGCGTCTCCGCCGACGCCGTCCACGCGACCTCTGGCTGATGCGTGTATCCGCGGAGCTGGGCATTCTCGTACGTCTGTGCGACCGAAGGGGTTCTGATGGACAACACGATCCCGACGGTCGCGACGAGCAGTGCGATCAACACCAGGGTGACCGTGCCGATTCCAAACGGCATGCGTTGCGCAACGTGCCTCACAGCGGAGCGGGCAGACATGGGCAACAGTCAATCACGGCCGCGTTGTGCGCCCTCCGGTCGACCGGCCCCGCGTGAGGCCACGCTCTCCCGAGTCAGGCGCCAGTCGTGGAAAGCGCGCCGCTGATCACGTCGGCGAGCGGCGTCGAGGAATGGCCTGCGAGGGTCTCGAGGTCGGTGGAATCGGAGTCGAGCTCACCGCGCGCGATGCCTGCGTCCGAGTCGGCGAGGACCTTCGCAAACGCCTCGGGGACACCGTTGCTGGTCAGGGCTGCTGCGAAGTCGGACTCGGGGAGGTCCTGGTAGTGCACATGACGGCCGCTCACCTTCGCCAGCGTGGCGGCGATGTCGCTGAGCGTCAGATGCTCCGAACCCGCGAGCTCGTAGATTTCGCCACCCTTGGCGTTGATCAGGGCCGACGCCGCTGCGTCTGCGTAGTCGGAACGCGAGGCGCCCGCCACCTTGCCGTCGCCCGCGCTGCCGTAGAGGTTTCCCGAGTCGATCGCGGCCGACGCGCCCGCGAGGTAGTTCTCCCAGTACCAACCGTTGCGCAGGAGCACGGTGGGGATTCCGCTCTCGGTGAGCAGTTGCTCGGTGGCCTGATGTTCCTCGGCGAGCGCCAAGGTGCTGGTGTCGGCGCGCAGGATGGAGGTGTAGGCGATCAGTCCCACCCCGGCTTCCTTTGCTGCGTCGATCACGTTGCGGTGCTGCGGGATTCGACGACCCACCTCGCTGCCGGACACCAGGAGCAGGCGGTCGACGCCCGCCAGTGCCGCGCGTAGTGTCTCGGGGGATTCGTAGTCGGCGACGCGGACGTTCACTCCCGCGTTCGACAGCGTGCTCGCCTTCTCCTCATCGCGCACGATCGCGACGATGTCGGCGACGTCGACGCCTGCGGCGCGCAGGCTCTCGGCGGCAAGTCCGCCGAGCTGGCCCGTTGCTCCGGTGATTGCGTAGGTGGTCATGTGATCTCCTGGTGTTCTGATGATCAAGCTGTCCATCTCATCGTGCACTTACTTTTCGTATAGTGCAACAGTTTCTAGAAGCGCTGGCTGTAATGTGCAGTACACTGAGACCATGACCAGGGCAGAAGACCGCTCGGCGCGTGACTCCGACATCGATCCGGCGCTAGAAGATCCGGCGCTCGAAGCCGACGTGTTCGCGCGGGATTGCGGATCGCGCGAAGTGCTGCAGAACGTGACGAGTCGCTGGGGCCTGCTCGCGCTCGGGGCCCTCTACGACGGCGACCTGCGGTTCAGTGCGCTGCGGCGTCGGGTGCAGGGTGTCAGCGAGCGGATGCTCTCGGTGACGCTGCAGACACTCGAGCGCGACGGATTCGTCAACCGCACTGTGCTGCAATCGATCCCGCCGAAGGTGGAGTACTCCCTGACCGATCTGGGGCGCGAGGTGGCCACTCGCCTGGTGGGTGTCATCGAACTGGTCGAGGGACATCTACCCGACGTCGAGCAGGCGCGCGAGCGCTACGACAGCCGCTGACGACGAAGTTGCGTGGGACCTACGGGGGCATTTTTGTACCCGTATGTCCCACGCAACTGTTCGGTGGCTCGCCTCAGAACAACTGCCCGAGGTAGAACTGCGCTCCCTGGTCGTCGGCGCATAGTGCCACGACTCCGTACGCCGCGCGGTCGGGCTCGGAGATCACCGAACCCCCCGCCGCGCGGACCCGCTCGACTGCGGCGTCGACGTCGTCGACGTTCCACATCGGGACTGCAACGTCGGAATCCGCTCCGCCCGCGATCCCGATCTGCGGGTGTGCGTTGTCGACCTCCCAGCCGTCGTCGATGCGTCCTGGCGTGAACGTCCAGCCCAGCGCGGTCCCGTAGAACTCGCGCAACCGTGCGCTGTCGCGGGTGTGCACCGTCAGATACGACATCTCGCCGACGCCGCGCGGATGCTGAGCCGCGCGCGGTTCGTCGGGCGCCGCGACATACACCGCGAACTCGACGCCCTGATCGTCGACGCAGTCGAGGCCGTGCCGGTCGTCGCGTGTCGTCCCGCCCGCCGCTTCGATTCGACGCCGCGCGGCGTCGAGGTCGTCGACCGCATAGGCGCAGAAGATCGTCTGCGGCCCAGACGTTTCCACCACCGCGGTGGGGTGGCTCGTGGTGGTCACCATGCGTCCCTCGTCGTCGAACTCCCAACCGAGGACCGCGCCGTAGAACGCGCGGGCGCGGGCGGCGTCGTGGGTGTTGACAGAGATGAAACCGATGTCGCCGTGGCGGATTCGCGCGGCAGGCGGCTCGCTCGTCGACGCCTGCGCCGCGAGCGTCGGACCGGTCAGCATCCATCGGTGCCCGAAGGGGTCGACGATGGTCGCGGTGCGAGTTCCGTGCGCCTCGTAGGGTTCTCGGGTCACTGCGGCTCCGCCCGTCGCGGTACGACGCAGAGCCTCGTCGGTGTCGTCGACGGCCAGCATGAGGCTGACCGATACCGCTCCGGGCTGCGGTCCACGCAACCCCATGTCGGGGAACTCCTCGGCCAGGTAGATCACTCCACCCCCGACCTCGAGTTCGGCATGTCCGATCGTGTTGTCGTCCATGAGGATCGGCTCACCACGCACGGTGGCGCCGAGGCGTTCGACGTACCAGTCGAGCGCAGAGCGCGCGTCGCGCACGGTGAGATAGGGCAGCGCACCCGGGCGTTCGACGAGCACCTGCGGTGCGGCCGCGTCGACCTCGGTGGCGGTCAGTTCGTGTTCGAGTTGGGCGGTGTCCATGTCGACTCCTTCGGGTAGAGACACTCCGCGCTCGAGTCGCCTGCGCAGTGCTTCGGCGAAATCGGGTGCGGGAGCGAGTGGTTCGTTCCAGCCCGGCGTCGTGGCGGCGCTCAGGACGCTGAGTGGGTCATGCGACGTCGTGTTCGCGTTGTCGGCGTTCATGCGATCACCCCTTCGCGGACTGGTTGAGCGGATAGGCCTCGCGGAATGCTCGCTTGGCCCTGGTGAGCAGCGCCTCAGTGGCGCCGACCGTACGACCGAGGATGTGCGCACAGTCGGCGACCGGTAGGTCGTCGACGTAGCGCAACGTCAACACCGCGCGGTTGATCGGTGAGAGTTGCGTCAGCGTCGCGTGCGCGACCATGCGGTCGAGGTGTGCATCCCATTCGTCGTCGACGAGTTCGGGGAGGTCGTCGACGGGTTCGGGTGTGCGCTGCGCCCGCCGCCAGTGATCGGCGAGCTTGTGCCGCGCGACGCCGATCAACCAGCCGACACTCGGTGAGCTGGCGGGATTGCGGCGCATCGTGTCCATCGCGGCCAGGAACGTCTCCGAGGTCACGTCTTCGGCGATCCGCCGATCCGAGCAGCGTCGAAAGACGTACCCGTAGACAGCGGGTAGCGCCTCGTCGTAGACCTCGAGAATGGCCTCGGGGCCGGTGTGTTCACCGCTCACACCACCATCATCGTCGGCGACAGCCGAAACCCGACGGCCGTTGGGGGAACTTTCTCCGCACAGCACACCGCCCCGCAGCGCGAACGCAGCGGGGCGGTGGTCGAGCCGGGTGGTCGGGGGATCAGTGGTGCGGCGGGAAGTGTCCGACGCGGACGATGTGGGTGCCGACGGTGTACGCCGTGACGAACGTCGGGCCGCCGCTCGTGCAGCAGAACGGGTCGGATGACTCGAGCCAGCGGTAGCGGACCGTCACCGAGTTCTTGGTGTACCCCGCGACGCTGGTGTACGAGTACGGCTCGGGGTCAACCGTGCCGATGAATCGGCCGTGCTTGAACAGCAGGACGCGTGACTGATAGGTGGCGTCGCCGATTCCGTTGCCGGTCACCAACATCCAGTCGAGGTTGCAGCCATTCTTGAGAGGGTTGTCGCCTGCGCTGTGGGGCGACCAGGTGCCGCCGTTGGCGTCGCGTCCGATTTTGGACAGCGACGACTGCGCCAGCGCGGAATTGATGTCGAAGCAGAGTCCGTGCCCGCTGCCGTAGGGTGGCGCGGCCGACGCGGAGCCCGAGCCGAGTGTGGTTGCGCCGAGCGTTCCTGCGATGAGACCGGCGAGGGTCAATGCGAGGACGACGAGGCGTCGGGTTTGATGGGAGATCTGTGTGGCGAGCGAGTGCATGGTGGTGCCTTTCGATCGAGGAACCAGCCGACGCTGGCCGCCGGCCGTGCGATCGGCCCGCTGTTGAGGTGATCGGTCGGCGTCGGGACAGTCGTTAGCGGGAGTCATTCATCGATGGGACGCCACCTCGGCCAGGTTGCCTCCGATGAGTCTTCGGCTGCGGGCCGGTCAGCACCTACATGGCAACCGCAACCATTTCCTCCATGCTCCTGTCCTCCGACGATCCGCAGCAGCTCGCGCGCTGGTACGCGACCGCATTCGAAGCCGAACCGACGTCGGCACCGGGCGGTCCTGACGGGCCGGGCTACACAATCGTCGAGCTCGACGGCTTCTACCTGATGTTCGACAAGCGCGACGACGTCTCGGGGCGCAACCCGCAGGGCGCGCGCACGCTGCTCAACGTCGAGGTCGACGATGCAGCCGCGACGGCCGCGCGCCTCGACGCCCTCGGCGCCACCTGGATCAGCCCGCTCGAAAACCGCGACGGCAACCAGTTCGCGACGGTCGAGGACCCCGACGGCAACTGGCTGCAACTCGTATCGCTCTCCGACGAGCACGAGGCGCAGATGAGTTATCCGACGTCGCCGTACTCCGGCTTCGCGGTTCGCGACACCGCAACGACCGGGCAGTTCTATCGTGACGTACTCGGCATGCGAGTCTTGCGATTCCCCATGGGGGACAACGACATTCTGGGTATCCGCATCAACCGCGGTACCACTGTCCTCGCCTATCCGAAGCCCGATCACCAACCCGCGACCTTCACCGTGCTCAACATCCCGGTGTCCGACCTGGCCAAGAGCATCGACGACCTGACCGCGCGCGGCGTCGAGTTCCTGCGCTACGACGGCTTTGAGCATGACGAGCGCGGCATCGTGCACGGCAACGGTGTCGGACCCGACATCGCCTGGTTCACCGACCCCTCGGGCAACGTGATTGCACTTGCGCAACGAGGCGAGCAATGATGTCGGGCTCGACGTCGGCGGACTCGTACCCTTCCCCCATGCGCCCACTGCGGTATTCCATCAACATCACGATCGACGGCTGTGTCGACCACACGGCCGTGACCCCGACCGAGGCGATGCATCGGCACTCGGCACAGCTGCTCGCCGACGCCGACGCGCTGCTCTTCGGCCGGGTGATCTACGAGATGATGGAAGCCGGATGGCGAGAGGTCGCCAGAAACGACGAGATGCCCGACGGCAGGCCCGAGTGGATGGTGCCCTTCGCCCACGTCATCGACCGCGCGCCGAAGTATGTCGTCTCCGACTCGCTCACCAGCGTCGACTGGAACGCAGAACTGATCCGTCGCGACGACCTCGAGTCGACGGTCCGCGAGCTCAAGGCCCAACCCGGCAACGGGCTGGCCACCGGAGGCGTCACGCTGCCGCTCGCCCTCGCCGAGCTCGACCTCATCGACTCCTACGAGTTCATCGTCCATCCGAGGATCGTCGGCCACGGCCCACGGATCTTCGAAGGGATCTCGCAGCACGTCGACCTGCGTCTCGTCGAGCGATCCGAGCTCGACACCGACATCGTCGTGCTCCGTTATGAGCCGGTCCGGTAATCCACAGAACCTCGTTCGCTCTCGGCGTAGCCCACGTCACCATTTGCCGGAACATGCCCGTGTCCTGCGGAGTTGTAGCTGTCAGATCCCCGCCGACACCTGTTTTCGTTGCGACCTGTGCAGACGTTAAGTGCAGGTGCACTCCTGTTGACCACTACAGTGGAAGCCAGGCTGGTCGTCGTATATCGACACCACCGCAGTTGTCGCCAAGAGGCTTGAAGACATCGACGGCCGGGGCGCTAGCAATGTGAGGGAGAACAATGTTCGAACGGTTCACCGACCGCGCACGCCGGGTTGTGGTTCTGGCCCAAGAAGAGGCGCGGATGCTCAACCACAACTACATCGGCACCGAGCACATCCTCCTGGGGCTGATCCACGAGGGTGAGGGCGTTGCCGCCAAGGCACTGGAGTCGTTGGGGATCTCCCTCGAGGGCGTCCGCAGCCAGGTCGAGGAGATCATCGGCCAGGGTCAGCAGGCGCCGTCGGGGCACATCCCGTTCACGCCGCGTGCCAAGAAGGTCCTCGAGTTGTCGCTGCGTGAAGCGCTGCAGCTCGGCCACAACTACATCGGCACCGAGCACATCCTGCTCGGCCTCATCCGCGAGGGCGAGGGCGTTGCCGCGCAGGTCCTGGTCAAGCTCGGCGCCGACCTCAACCGGGTCCGCCAGCAGGTCATCCAGCTCCTGTCCGGCTACCAGGGCAAGGAGCCGCAGGAGGCGGGCACCGGCGGTCGTTCCAGCGAGGCAGGCACTCCGTCGACCTCCCTGGTCCTCGACCAGTTCGGCAGAAACCTGACCGCGGCCGCCGCCGAGGGCAAACTCGACCCCGTCATCGGGCGCGAGAAAGAGATCGAGCGGGTCATGCAGGTGCTCAGCCGCCGCACCAAGAACAATCCTGTTCTGATCGGCGAGCCCGGCGTCGGCAAGACCGCCGTCGTCGAGGGTCTCGCGCAGGCCATCGTCAACGGCCAGGTGCCCGAGACGCTCAAGGACAAGCAGCTCTACACGCTCGACCTCGGTTCGCTTGTCGCAGGCAGCCGTTACCGCGGCGACTTCGAGGAGCGCCTCAAGAAGGTGCTCAAGGAGATCAACACCCGCGGCGACATCATCCTGTTCATCGACGAGCTGCACACGCTGGTCGGTGCGGGTGCCGCCGAGGGCGCGATCGACGCGGCGAGCATCCTCAAGCCGAAGCTGGCCCGTGGCGAGCTGCAGACGATCGGCGCCACCACGCTCGACGAGTACCGCAAGTACATCGAGAAGGACGCCGCACTCGAGCGTCGCTTCCAGCCGGTGCAGGTCGGCGAGCCGTCGGTGGAGCACACCATCGAGATCCTCAAGGGTCTGCGCGACCGCTACGAGACGCACCACCGCGTGTCCATCACCGACGGAGCTCTCGTCGCTGCGGCAACCCTGGCCGATCGGTACATCAACGACCGCTTCCTGCCCGACAAGGCGATCGACCTCATCGACGAGGCGGGCGCGCGCATGCGCATCCGCCGGATGACCGCGCCGCCAGACCTGCGTGAGTTCGACGAGCGCATCGCCGACGCGCGCAAGGAGAAGGAAAGCGCGATCGACGCGCAGGACTTCGAGAAGGCCGCGAGCCTGCGCGACAAGGAGAAGCAACTCGTCAACGAGCGTGCCGAGCGTGAAAAGCAGTGGCGCAGTGGCGATATGGACGTCGTGGCCGAGGTCAACGACGAGCAGATCGCCGAGGTTCTCGGTAACTGGACCGGCATCCCGGTGTTCAAGCTCACCGAGGAGGAGACCACCCGTCTGCTCCGCATGGAGGAGGAGCTGCACAAGCGGATCATCGGTCAGGAAGACGCGGTCAAGGCCGTGTCGAAGGCGATCCGTCGTACCCGCGCCGGGTTGAAGGACCCGAAGCGCCCGTCGGGCTCGTTCATCTTCGCCGGCCCGTCCGGTGTCGGTAAGACCGAGCTGTCCAAGGCGCTCGCCAACTTCCTGTTCGGCGAGGACGACGCACTGATCCAGATCGACATGGGCGAGTTCCACGACCGCTTCACCGCGTCGCGCCTGTTCGGTGCGCCTCCCGGATACGTCGGCTACGAAGAGGGCGGCCAGCTCACCGAGAAGGTGCGCCGCAAGCCGTTCTCGGTGGTTCTGTTCGACGAGATCGAGAAGGCCCACTCGGAGATCTACAACACCCTGTTGCAGGTCCTCGAGGACGGACGTCTCACCGACGGCCAGGGTCGCACCGTCGACTTCAAGAACACGGTGCTGATCTTCACCTCGAACCTCGGTACCTCCGACATCTCGAAGGCAGTCGGCCTCGGGTTCTCGAAGACCGGCTCCGACGGCTCGCAGTACGAGCGGATGAAGCAGAAGGTCAACGACGAGCTCAAGAAGCACTTCCGGCCAGAGTTCCTCAACCGCATCGACGACATCGTCGTGTTCCACCAGCTCACCCAGGACGAGATCATCCAGATGGTCGACCTGATGCTGGCACGCGTCGAGACCGCACTGCGCAACAAGGACATGGCGATCGAGGTCACGGACAAGGCCAAGTCGCTGCTGGCCAAGCGTGGGTTCGATCCGGTGCTCGGTGCGCGCCCGCTGCGTCGCACCATCCAGCGTGAGATCGAGGATCAGCTCTCGGAGAAGATCCTGTTCGGCGAGGTCGAGCCGGGCCAGATCGTGCTGATCGACGTCGAGAACTGGGATGGCGAAGGCGAAGGCGAGGACGCGAAGTTCACCTTCGTCGGCTCGGAGAAGCCTCGCGAGCTGCCCGACGCTCCCGTCGAGCTGACGAAGGCAGGCGAGGGCAAGAGCGACGCCTGAGTCGAAGGACCGACAAGTCAATAGATCGACAAGTGCAGGGGCGCAACAGTAATAGCTGTTGCGCCCCTGCGCTTTATCCTCTCGGATAGTTGCCGCAGCGTCTGTCAGAAGGGCAGCGTCTGCCGAAGGGGCAGAGCGTGCCGAAAGGACATCGGGATGTTTCGACGTGGGCCCAATGCGCCGACCGCGCTGTATGAGGTCGGAGCGCAACTCGGATGGGCCACGGCCACGTCGGTGGATCTCTCGGCCATCCAGCCACCGACCCACGCCGGCGTCGATGTCCACGATCTCCGGCGACGTCACGCCCGGTGGCAGGCATGGGCGATCGAGAGTCCCGTCGGTGTGCTGGCCTCACACCTCGAGGTGTTCAACGACGAGTACGACCAGCCGGTGTACGACGTCGTTGGTCGCGCGGCTCCCGATCACACACGTGTTGCGTTGCCGCATGTCGAGATCGGATGGCGGCTGGTGCCGTACGGCAATCACCGGCTGGCCGGCCGGTTCGGGTCGCCGGGGTCGCGCAAGGTGTCGTCGAAGGGCACCGGCATGGCGGTGCGAGTGTCACGGGATTGCGACGAGGCCGCCGTCGATTCGTTGCTCGTCGACTCACGATGGACCGAGATAGGCCGTCGCGCACAAGCGATTTCGCGAACCGGACTGGCGGTGGAGATTGTCGGCAGCCGTGCGGTGGTGTTCACCACGACGGCCACGGCGCCACGCGGCACCGAGCGATGGCGTGAGCTGATCGCCGCCGAAGAGGTGCTGCACACCATTCTCGACGAGCACTGCAGATGACCGATCAGGGCTGACGTGCACGTGTCTATAGGTTGAGTCGTCGAAAAAAAATCTCGATGCGGGGGAACATGTCGGTGCTGTGGCCGCATCCAATGTAATGACAACGCAGAAAGCGTTGACGACCACCGGAGATCCACTCCTCGAAAGGACCATGATCATGGCGACTGCAAGCTACGACACCAACGGCGACGGCTACGTGGACGTTCAGCTCACCGACACCAACGGTGACGGTTACGCCGACGTCGAACTCCAGGACACCAACGGCGACGGCTACGCCGACGTGCGGTACACCGACACCAACGGTGACGGCTACGCAGACGTGCAGGACAACGACACCAATGGCGATGGGTACGTCGACACGCAGTACGCCGACACGACCGGTGACGGTTACGCCGATGTCGAGAACTACGACACCAATGGCGACGGCTACGTCGACACGCAGTACACCGACACGACCGGTGACGGCTACGTCGATACCGCCAATTACGACACCAACGGCGACGGATACGTCGACGCCAGCTACGGCGCCTAGTTGACATCACACCTAGTGCGCACACGCAGCCGCTGACTCGGTGGCGCCTACCATCGGCGGGATGAAACGAATCGCGCTCGGCGCCACTGATGTCACCGTGCCCAACGTCGTCCTCGGGATGATGCGTATCCAGGATCGCTCCGACGACGAGATCCGCGAGCTCGTCGCAGCGGCCCGCGACGCGGGCATCGACTTCTTCGACCACGCCGACATCTACGGCACAGCGCCCGCGCACGGATGTGAACAACGGTTCGCGGAGGCCCTGCGGTTCTCGTCATCGGAGCGTGAGCAGATCACGATCCAGTCGAAGGCGGGCATCGTCAAAGACGGCCCCTACTACGACTTCTCGTACGACCACATCGTCGGGGCCGTCGACGGATCATTGCAGGCACTCGACACCGACCACCTCGACATCCTGCTCCTGCATCGACCCGACGCCCTCGTCGAGCCCGACGAGGTGGCGCGCGCCTTCGACGACCTTGCGCAGGCGGGCAAGGTGCGCCACTTCGGGGTCTCCAATCACACGCCACGCCAGATCGAACTGCTGAAAAAGTCTGTGACACAACCGATCGTCGCCAATCAGCTACAACTGTCGATAACCCACGCACCGATCATCGCGCAGGGTGTTGCCGCGAACATGGCGGGCGAGGAGCAGGCGCAGACCCTCGACGGCGGAGGCGTCCTCGACTACTGCCGACTCAACGACATCACCGTGCAGGCCTGGTCGCCGTTCCAGGCGACATTCTTCGACGGAGTCTTCCTCGGTTCCGACCGCTACCCGGAACTCAATGCCGTGATCGATGCGCTCGCAGACAAGTACGACGTCGCACCGATCTCGATCGCCACGGCCTGGATCACGCGACATCCCGCCCAGATGCAGGTGGTGCTCGGCACCACCACCCCCGCACGCGTCGTCGCAGCATCGCAGGGTTCCGACATCCAGCTGACCCGTCCGGAGTGGTACGAACTCTTCCTTGCCGCCGGACACCGCGTCCCGTAGCCGCAGGCGACTGGCACCCGAATACTAGGATGTGCAACTATTTGGGAGAAGGTAGGCGAGACAGCGAGGAGTGGCACCCATGACGGATCAGCCGACGGTTCTCATCGATGTGGTCGGACGGATCGGGCAGGTAACGCTCAATCGGCCCGCGTCGATCAATGCGCTCGACCATTCGATGGCGCTCGCGATGCACGACGCGCTTCGCGCGTGGGCGAACGACCCTGCCATCGAGGCCGTCGTCGTCGCAGGTGCGGGTGAACGTGGACTCTGTGTGGGAGGCGACATCGCGGCCATCCATCGCGACGCGTCGAAGCTCTCGTCGGGTGGCGGAGATGATGCCGCGGCCGCGGAAAGCCCGTCGGGGCGCTTCTGGGCAGACGAATACCGCCTCAACCTCGACATCTCGACCTATCCCAAGCCGTATGTCGCGATCATGGACGGGATCGTGATGGGCGGCGGTGTCGGGATTTCCGCGCATGGCAACACACGCGTCGTGACCGATAGGACTCGTCTGGGCATGCCGGAGGTCGGTATCGGCTTCGTTCCCGACGTCGGCGGGACATTTCTCCTTTCCGGTGTGCCAGACGAACTCGGCACCTTCGCGGCGCTGACCGGCGGAACGCTGTCCGGTGCCGACGCGATCGTCATGGGCCTCGCCGATCACTACGTCCCGGCCGAGAATCTCGACGCCTTCCGCGACGCGATCGTCTCCGATGGCGTCGACGCCGCGGTGGCTCGGTACGCAGTGACGCCGCCGGCATCGGCGCTGGACTCCGAAAGAGACTGGATACGTGAGGCTTTCGCGGCCGACACCGTGTCGGAGATCATCGAGAGGTGCCGAGCAGTCGGCGTCGAGTCGGCCGATCGCGCCGCGGATCGAATTGCATCGAAGAGTCCTGCCTCCCTGGCCGCAACCCTGTACGCGCTGCGCCACAGGGACTCTGACCTCGCAGCGGCGCTGCGTCGTGAATACCGTGTCTCCCTGCGCTTCCTGCAGCACTCCGACATGGCTGAAGGGATTCGCGCCCAGGTGATCGACAAGGATCGCGCCCCGGCGTGGACCTCGGATCATGCGTCGGCGGCAGCGACGCTCGACGCCGTGTTCGCCCCGCTGCCCGCACGGTATGAACTTTCGCTCGACACCACAACGGTCCAGGAGGAATCGAATGTCTGACCACGAGACGATCATCGTCACCAGTGCCGACGGAGTCGGTGTGATCACACTGAACCGACCGAAAGCGCTCAACGCGCTGAACACCACGCTGATGAACGAAGTCGTGTCTGCGGCAGAGCAATTCGACGCTGACCCGGGGATCGGCGCCATCGTCATCACCGGTTCCGAGCGTGCCTTCGCGGCAGGCGCCGACATCAAGGAAATGGCCGACAAGACCTTCAGTGAAGTGGTCAGCGAGTCGTTCTTCGGTGCCTGGGACAACCTGTCGCGGCTGCGCACCCCGACCATCGCCGCGGTGACCGGCTATGCACTCGGCGGTGGCTGCGAACTCGCGATGCTCTGCGACATCCTCATCGCAGGCGACAACGCGGTGTTCGGGCAACCGGAGATCACCCTGGGCGTCATCCCCGGTATCGGCGGTTCGCAACGCCTGACGCGCGCCGTCGGCAAGGCCAAGGCGATGGATCTGATCCTCACGGGTCGCCAGATGAAGGTCGACGAGGCCGAGCGCGCGGGACTCGTCTCCCGTGTCGTCCCCGCCGCCGAATGCCTCGCGACCGCGAAAGAGGTCGCCGCGACGATCGCGGGCACGTCGTCGATCGCTGCGGGACTCGCCAAGGAGGCGGTGAACCGTGCTTTCGAGACCACGCTGACCGAGGGCGTGCGCGCCGAACGCGGCTTGTTCTACTCGACGTTCGCCACCGACGACCAGACCGAGGGTATGGCGGCATTCGTGGCCAAGCGCAAGCCGGAGTTCCGTAACAGCTGAGAAGGGTCCCGTCGCCTCGAGTGTGCCCTCCGTCATGACGGTCGACGGGTGTGGTCGCGGTGGTCTGCGCGAGGAGTATGGGAAGATCGCAGTCGTGTCTCGACGCCTGTTCCGCCGTGTGGGTATTGCCGCGGGTGCGCTTCTCGCTGCTGCCGCAGTGGTCGTGCCAGGTGTCGGCGGCGGAGACAGCACGTCCCAGGGGCCGACGATCAAGCCTGCCGTCCGCGCCTCCGCTGAGACGCCACCCGCGTACGTGGCACTCGGAAGTTCGTATGCCGCAGGCCCCGACGCCGTACCGACGCGACTGAACGTCTGCTTCCGTAGCCCGGACAATTACCCCAATCGGGTGGCCAGGGCGATGCGCCTGCGGTTGGTCGACGTGACGTGTTCGGGCGCGACGACAGAGAACATCGTCGACAAGCCGCAACGATTCCTCGCGCACAAGCAGATCGACGCCGTCACCCGCAACACCGCACTCGTGACCGTCACCAGCGGCGGAAACGACATCGACTACATCGGCCGACTACTCGCGATGAGCTGCAACAACGTCGCGAGCGGCGTCGACAAGGCGTTGGGGCCTGCCGCCAGGAGTTGTCACACCGGGCATCGGATTGCCGCAGAGCCCACGGACGCCGACTACGCGAAGGTTCAGCGCAAGTTGATCCAGACGGTCCTCGAGATCAAGCTGCGTGCCCCACGTGCGCGAGTGGTCATCGTCGACTATCCGCCACTCACCGTCGCAGGCGAGGCGGCGTGCGATCTGCTGCCACTCACGCCTGAACAGGTCGCGCAGACGGTGCGTATCTTCGACAGGCTCGCGGGCGCCACGGCGCTGGCGGCACACGAGACCGGCGTCGACCTGGTCCAGGCGTCCGTCGCCGGGGCCGACCACACCGTGTGCTCTGCGGAGCCGTGGCTGCGGGGGTTCGCTCCGCCGATTCCGTATCACCCGACGACGCGTGGCAAGGCGGGCGTCGCCGACCTCGTCGTCGCATCTCTCGGCGGTCCGGTCGCCTGACTGACGTCCCGTCCCCTGAAAGTCGATTGCCCTGAGAGTCGATGGCCCAGAGAGTCGATGGCCCAGAAAGTTGGGGCATGTGCGGATGATGGGGTCGCTCTAGGGTTTCTTCATGGCCCCGGTATCTCCGGGGTCAGGTCGGGGCCAATCCGTCATCGTCGTGCGATGTCATCGTGGATGGAGATCTCGTGGGTGCAGGTTCATGTGACTGTTGCCGGCGCTGTTGTCTGCCGAGTTCGGGTGCTCTGGGGAGGGGGCCGCGATCTCGGCAGCGTCTGCATCCGACTGTGACATTTCGACGACAGGGGACATCCCGACAGGGGACATCCCGACAGGGGTGGACGCCTCCGCCCACGACGGTCACCGAGAAGGACTTTCCGTCACCTCGGTGATTCTATGAATCCCAGGTCGGTAACACCCATCTCGGTGACTGTCGTGCGAACGCGGCCGTCGGTGTCGACTCCGATCCACTCGCATCGGTCGTCGGCCTCGGCGACCACGCTGACAGCAAATGTTCGGTGTTGCGGCAGCGCACGTATCCGGACCGCACCGTCCGCGGCTCGGCGGAGCGTGTCGATGATCAGGTCGCGCGTCGACTTGTCGAGGGGATCCGGGGCGTCACTGTCGGGGCGGTCGAGTCCGCGGTCGTCGAGCAGGCTGACCGTGACACCCCGACGTCGGGCAGCGTCGACCGCGGCGTTGATGTCCGGAGTGCACAATGCCCTGGAACGCAACAGATCTCGTAGTCGCGCCTCGGTGAGACCGCATTCGGTTCGGGTTGCGTCGTCGATGTATTCGCCGCTGCAGAGTCGCAGCAGGAGTGGCCGGGCGAGCGCGGTCACCGGTTCGAGTTGTCGAGCGCGTTCCTGGGCCGCCGCACGCGTCGCGGCGACATTGCCCGCAGCATCCGCGGTGCGTCGTCGACTGTCTGTCAGATCTCGCGCCAGCGTCCGATTGACCCGCGCGAACACGATGCCGATCGCGACGAAGCCGCCGGACGGGCCGATCAGCAGAATCCCGGGAAGTGCGTTGCCCGTCGCGGTGTACGACCACAGACCCGAAACGGCCAAGGCAACGGCGAAGCCGAGAATCGCAGCGGTCGGGCGTCCCCTCATCGCGAGCAACGCCGCCATCAGCGCCGGAGGGCCGGTGACCCACAGCGGGATCGTTTGCGTGGTGTCGGCGAGCGTGAACAGGTAGGTGGCGCACATGAGCGCGGGCACCGCGGCGACGAAGAGCCCTGGCAGCGGTCGCAGCAGGTCTGCTGCACCGCCGACCAGGAACGCGACCGCGACCGCCATCATGGCGATGATCGCCACCGGGGCCCACCAGGGAACGGAACCCGGATTGAGGGCCGCAGACACAGCAAGGACGACGATGATCGTCGAAGCGAGCACCCGAGCGGTGGATGAGCGCAGCCGGAGGGGGTCGGGGTCGTCGACGGGGACGGGCTCGGCCGGTCTGCGCCAGCCTAGAGCCAAGGTGGTGCCCCTGCCGGGAACGGAGTCGACAGTTGCCTCACCGCCGACCCGGCGCAACCGTTCTTCGACCGACATCGCGAGTCCGAGCCGCTCACGCGGCACCGCCGAGCGGTCGAAGCCGGGTCCGTCATCGCCGATGGTGACCTCGATCCCATGATCTTCCACGAGTATTCGGCAGAACCGGGTGCATTCGGGCGGAACGTGTCGAAAGCAGTTGCGAGCGGCCTCCGCGGTTGCGCCCACCAGCGCGTCCACGGCCGATTGCGGATACGTCGATCCGGCGGATGCGCGTACGTCGCTGCTCACGGTCATGCCCGGATCGTTGCGCTGTGCGGCCTCGCTGAGCCTGCCCACGACCCCGGCGGGTTCGGGGTTGAGGCCCGATGTTGTCTCACGCAGAGCGTCATCCAGTGCGACCAGCGTTGCGGTTGCACGAGAGGGGAGTTCGGGCGACTCCGGGTCTCGCGAGGCCTCGAGCAGAGTGGACATGATCTCGTCGTGGGTGATCGCCCGCGCGAGCGCGCGTTGGGCCAACCGTGCACGGGTCGCAGCGGTCTGCTCGGCGAGGGCGATTTCGGCGGCAGAGTTGCGGTCGAGTGTGGCCGCGATGCTCAGCCCGGACACGCCCAGTGCGAACGGCACGATGGCGAATGCCGCACTGCACGCGGCGTCGGTGATCATCGTTGCCGGAGACGAAACCCCTTGTGCCACATTGCCGGTGACTTTGAAGGTGACCGCGCACACGATCAGATACAGAGCTGCCGGGGCGGGCTTCCACGCGATCATCGCGCAGATCGTGCCCAACACCACGAACGGCCCGAGCCAGTACACCGTGGCGTCGTCGAGCGGCGTTCCGTTCCACGCAGGCCACCAGAGGAACTCCGCCACGAGCACACCGAGGGCTCCGAGGGCGGCCCACCGTCGGAGCCGGACCGGATTGGCCGAGATCAGGCAATGAACTCCGACGAGGACGCCCGGGAGTGCCGCACAGATCAATGCCGTCGGAGTCCACCACCACGCCGATATCGAGCGTGCTTGCGCTACTGCGGGAATCAGAAATGGAATGAACACGCAGTAGGCCGCACCAGCAAACAACCCGTAGTAGCGAAGGGCTCGGGAGACAGCTGTTCGAGACGCAGCGAAGTCCGGGGTAGGCGATCGGAGCGCAGCATTCTTCGGCAGTCGGCCCGCATCAATCCGACGGGACTCGGACACCGACCGATATGGTCGGGGGAATCGCCGTGCGTTCACCGCCCGCATTATTCCCCTCAGCGCTCATGCTGTCTTGTAGAGAGAGTATTCCGACCACTTTCTGGAAGAAGGACTATCCCATGGTGAATTCGGAAGAATCCGAAAGCCACATCGTGGTGCGGCGAATTGGCGTCATCGACGATCACGATTCGGTGATCGAAGGCCTACGGGGCTTCTTCGCGGACACAGATGACCTGCACCTGGTGGTCGGCGCGCACACCGTCGGAGACCTCCTGGCTCAGCTCACATCCGACTCTCCTGACATGGGCCTTCCACTCGACCTTGTCGTCCTCGATCTCCGGCTCGGTGACGGGTCGACGCCCGCGGGCAATATCGCGGAGTTGTCGGAAGCGGGGGTATCGACACTCGTCTACACCTCGGGAGACGAACCGTATCTGGTCCGGGATGCGGCTGGTGCAGGGACTCTCGGCGTCGTCCGCAAGAACGCGACGAAGACCGAGGTGTGCGCGGCTGTCCGTACGGCAGCGTCGGGGTCGACCGTCGTATCGATGGATTGGGCTGCGGCGCTCGACTCGGACCCGCAATTCGTCGACCTTCCCACGCGACTGAGAGAAGTGTTGGAACTGTACGCAGCGGGCGGCTCCGGGCTCACGTCGCTCGTGTCATGGGGCTCTCTCCGGACACTGTCAACGAATACATCGAGCGCATTCGTAGTAAATACCGCGAGGTACATCGCGACGCTCCGACGAAGACGGACCTCTACAAAAGAGCTGTCGAGGACGGCTGGCTTCCTATGCCGCGTCGGAATCCGCCGAAATAGCCGCCTCCGATACGGCAATTGTGTCCCCAAATGATGGGGCTTTCCAGTGATCGCAGTAGTTGGAATCGTCTGTGGTGCAGGCGCGTTCCGCCCGCGCGTCGATTGCGCACAACCCGACGCGAGGCTTCCCCATCACTGAGGAGTGGCGACGACCGAGGCAACACGATGACCCAGACGAGATGTAGCGGTTCGACTCGCAGGGTACGGGCGGCGGTGGCGGGTGCGGGGATCGGTGCTGTGTTGTGGTGGGGAGGGCAGGCGGCGATCGCTTCGGTGGCACGGTGAACTCCGACGGCAAATATGCCTTCGTCGGCGAGACGCTTGCGAACAAGGTCGTGATCCTCGACGCCGACCCCGCCAGCCCCACCTACAACCAGGTCATCGCGGAGGTGCCTGCGAATGATGCGACCGGGGCGGTCGCCACGCCGGACGGCAAGACGCTCTACGTCGCCGATCAGAGCTCGAACAAGTTGGTGAACGTGATCGACCTCGATCCGGCGAGTCCCACCAAGGGCACCGTCGTTGCGAGTATCGCCGTTCCAGGTGAGCCCGGCGGCCTGACGATGAGCCCCGACGGCAACACGTTGTATGCGACCACCCTCGACGACGTCGTTGCCATCGACGTCGATCCGCAGAGCCCGACCTACAAGCAGGTCCTCGGGACGAACGCGGTGAGCGCGAAGCCGTACGACGTCGCGCTCACCCCGGACGGCACGCGTCTGTACACCGCCAACTCCGATGACACCGTGAGTGTGATCCCGACGGGCGTCGTGACCGGAACAGCGCGCGGCTCGGACGCTGACGGAGACACACTGGCCTATTCGGTCAGTGGCCAGCCGGCCCACGGCGCGGTGGTCATCGATCCGATGACTGGCGCGTGGACCTACGCACCCGGCGTTCCGGGCTCGAGCACCCCCGACAGCTTCGTCATCACGGTTGACGACGGCCACGGCGGCGTTGCGTCGCAGACGGTCACGACCAACGCCCCCGCGGCTCGGTGTGATGTGCCGATTCACCCCGCGGAATGTCATTCGCTTGGAGGGATTCGTGTCCTTGTGGGCATCGGATCGTGGACAGGCCCCAATGTGTGACACACTAGAAGTCGGGTCGTCGAACTGACGGCTCAGCAAAACAGGAAGAGAAATTGCATGACTCAGGGCACCGTCAAATGGTTCAACGGCGAGAAGGGCTTCGGCTTCATTGCTCCCGATGACCAGAGCCAGGACGTGTTCGTTCACTACTCCGCCATCACGGGCAGCGGCTTCCGCAGCCTCGAGGAGCAGCAGCGCGTCGAGTTCGACGTCGAACAGGGCGCCAAAGGACTTCAGGCCACCAACGTGACCGCTCTCTGATTTACATCAGACACAGGTAAAAAGCCCCGACGATGTCGTCGGGGCTTTTTCGTGCCTGCTGGTTTTTTCAGACCGGCTGTTCGGTGAACTCGTCGTCGCGGTTGCGCCACTGATGCCATGCGACGATCACGGCGGAGATCGCGAGTAGCGCGCCAGTCGCGGCGAACAGGTAGCCGGCCCAGACGTCGAACGCCTCGGAGGCGATCACTCCGCCGACGATCGCGACCGTCGCGACGGCCAGCTCGCGGCCGACATTCTGTGATCGCCAGTCGAGACGATTACGACCGGTGGTGATCAGACTGACGGGGCTGCGTCGAAGTACCTCGACCACGAAGACCGTCGCCGCGACGGTGATCGCGTAGGCAAAGATCACGCGCGGAACGCCGGGCCACGACGCCGGTGCGATGGTGGGCAGCAGTGCGCTCAGCGCAAGGGGATGCGCGAGGTAGATCCCGAATGATCTGTCCGACGCCGTGCGGAGAATCTTGTCGGGGACCGACCCCGGTGTTCGACGCTGCTGCCAGATCGTGCCGAGGCAGTACAACATCATGATGATCGCGATGAATGCGTAAACGTTGTGCGGCAGGAACACATTGGTGGCGCGCGCGACGCTCGTGCCGGTCGACGTGATGTGCAGGTAGTACGCCAGCGTGGCGCCGATGGTTGCGACACAGGCCGCGAGAAGTGCCCAGCGCCAACGGATCACGAATGCCTGGAAGGCCTCGTAGTGCATGGCCGCGACACATCCCGCGAGGATGAAGAACTGATACGGGAAAATCGTGATGACCAGGTGCGTCCAGATCACGCCGCCGACGCCGTCGGCAAAGATGTCGAGCGGCGGACGAACCATGAGATACATCAACGTCACCTGGATCGCGAAGCTCACGATCAACTGGTAGCGGTGAAATCCCCACGTGCGCTTGAGGATTGCGAGGATGAGCGGGAAGAACAGATAGATCTGCATGCTCACCGACAAGAAGTACAGGTGATACATGGCGTTGCCGGTGATGAGGTCGTAGCCGATGCTCTTGGCTGCGGTCGCCATCGAATGTTGGTCGGCGACAATACCTTTTAATGTCTCCAGGCCGCCGATGCGGTATCGTCCGTACAGCCAGTAGAACAGTGTCCACGTCACGAAGGGCAGCCCGATGAGCTTGAATCGACGGCGCCAGAAGCTGATCGGCTCGAGACTGCGGTGGCGGTACTGATAGGTCAGCACGAAGCCGGTCAGCGCAAAGAAGCCGTAGCGGGTGTAACGAAGAAAGAGCTCGACGGAGCCTGCGGCAACGCTCGTCGCAGCGGTGATGCCGATCATGACGTGATCGAGGATCACGCCTCCGAATGTCACAAGCCGGACCAGGTCGATCTGATAGAGATGCTTGTCGCGCCGCGGCTTCTCGGTTAGCGACGGCTTCTCGGTCGGCGACTGTTTTTCGGTCAGCGACGGCGTGTCTGCTTTGCCGCTTTCGGAGGTGCCTTCGGGTTCTGGCAGTCGCGGCGTGGTCTGCTGGCTTACGATTGCTCACCCTCCGTTAACCCGGCGCCCGTAGATCCTGAGTCGCCCTAAATGGTGCGTTGCACCGAGGAACGGTACTCCTGCACCCTGTGATTCTTCCTGTGCGATCGCTGTCGAACCTAATCGACGTCCGATTTGCGTCGAATCGGGTAATTGCAGGTCAGCGAGTTCGCCGCCACACCACGAGACCGATCGCTGCGGCCACGAAGCACGACCCCGCGCCGACCGCGAGTCCGGTGCGCGCCCCGGCCACCTGGGTGATCGCGCCGATCAACGGTCCGCCGATCGGCGTCGAACCCATGAAGGCGACGGACCACAGTGCCATCACCCGACCCCGCATCTGCGGGCGTGAGTTGAGCTGGAGCGTCGCATTGCCTGTCGACATGAACGACACGCTGAGCCAGCCGACGAAGAACAGCGCGACGATCGCCAGCCACAGGCTGGGCGCTGCCGCAGTCACCGCAATCGTGATGCCGAACCCGGTTGCGGTCACGATCAGCGTGCGCAGGCCGGTGGTGCCGCGTGCGGCGACGATGAGACCGCCGACGACCGCGCCGACTCCCATCGACGAGGTCATGAACCCGAAGGCCTGCGGTCCTCCGTCGAAGACGTCGCGGGCGGCAACGGGAAGCGACACCTGGAACTCATACGCGAGTGTGCCGACGAGCGCCATCATGACCAGCGGAACCCACAGGATGGGTTTGCTGCGGACGTAACGCAGTCCCTCGCGGAGCTGTCCCTTGGCGCGGGGGACGGGGATCTCGTGGGAGATCTCGGTGGTCCGCATCGCCAGTAGCGAGACCACCACCGCGACGAAACTCGTCGCGTTGATGACGAAGCACCATCCGGCACCCACGGCGGCCAGGATCACGCCTGCCACCGCAGGCCCGATCGCTCGCGCGGCGTTCACCATGACGGAGTTGAGGGTGACCGCATTGCGGATCAGCGATTCGCCGACGATCTGGTGGATGAACGCCTGCCGCGCCGGATTCTCGAATGCGTTGTTGAGTCCGAGAAGTAGCGCGAGGATCGCGATCTGCCACACCGCGATCCAGCCGCCGAGCGTGAGGATGGCCAGCACCAGCGCGAGGACACCCATGATCGACTGCAGAAAGATCATGAGCAGACGCCGGTCGACGCGGTCGGCGACGACCCCCGCGTACGGCCCGATGATCAGGATCGGCAACGCCTGCAGCGCGACGATCAGACCGAGAATCGACGACGACCCGCTGAGCGTGAGCACCAACCACGCCTGCGCCGTGGCCTGCATCCACGTCCCGACCAGCGAGACGGCCTGGCCGCCGAAGTACAGGCGGTAGTTGTGTACCGACAGTGACGCGAAGACCCCGGTCGACTGCGCGGGTAGCGGCGACGTCGGGGCTGTCAACGCTGCGCGCGATTGAGCCGCCAGACGTCCGTCGACAACTTCGTCGCGAAGCCGCACCACAGCGGATACGGCGCAAGCGCGGCGCCTGCTGCGGGTGAGACCTTGGCCGTGCGCCGCGCGAGGTCGGCGCTGCTCGCCGTCAGCGCCAACGCGGTGATCGCCGACGCCCCGAGGCGGTGCGCGCCGAAGAACAGCCAGCTCCAGCCTGCGTTGAGCACCAGATTGGTGCCGAGCGCTGCGATGTATTTCTTCGCCTC
This sequence comes from Gordonia sp. 852002-10350_SCH5691597, assembly GCF_001665715.1. Lineage (NCBI taxonomy): Bacteria > Bacillati > Actinomycetota > Actinomycetes > Mycobacteriales > Gordoniaceae > Gordonia > Gordonia sp. 852002-10350_SCH5691597. The sequence goes on along the minus strand of NZ_LZMO01000131.1, from coordinate 40,189 downwards.
GGCGGCGTCGTGCTCACTCAGATCGTCGATGCTGATCGCCGATGTCACCGCTATATCGGCATAGAGTGCCGTCCACACGATCGGGAACGCGAGATCGGGTGGCACGTACGATGGCTTGTTCAGTTTCGGATACCACGACTGCAGCGCCGAGCGAGATGCGAAGCTGCCGACGGCTGCCGCTGCGGCGGTACCAAGACCCGTTGCGAGAAGTGTTGTCAGACGCACGCCACCGACGTTACCGCCGCGCCCAACTCAATAGACTATATTGTTCGACATGAGTGCCGAGGTCCCCGCACGTCCCCGGAGACGACGACCTCGGCTGTCCGACGAGGCGGCCGAGCATGTGCGCGAGCTGATCGTCTCAGGTCAACTCGAGCCCGGACAGTTCATCCGCCCCGAGACGATGGCAGCCGAACTCGACATCTCCGCGACGCCGATGCGTGAGGGACTACTCACCCTGCAGAGTGAAGGCCTGCTGCGCGTCGAACCGCGCCGCGGTTTCATGGTTGCGCCATTGAGCGCCAACGACATCGAGGACGTGTTCGTCGGGCAATCGCTCCTCGCGGGCGAATTGGCTGCGCGCGCGACATCGCGGATGTCCGACGACGATCTCGACGCCCTTGAGAACATTCAGGCCGACCTCGAACATGCCGCTGACACAGCCGATTACGACGAGGTGGAACGGCTCAACCATGAATTCCACCGGTTGATCTATTCGGCTGCCGACTCCGCAAAGCTGTCATGGATGATCAAGGGATCGCTCAACTACGCGCCGCGCCGGTTCTTCGCCTCGGTCGACGGGTGGCCGCAGGCGTCGGCCGCCGACCATCGGGCGATCATCGCGGGGTTGCGTGCTCGCGACGGCGAGGCCGCACGGGTGGCGATGATCGACCACATCAGGAATGCGGGCCACCTCCTCGCCGCGCGGCGCTGAGTGAGGCATCGGGCTGAGGAAAACATCGGGCTGAGGAAGTCGTCGGGCTGACGAGGGACCGGGCAACGACTTACGGATTCTGTGCAATCCGCCTACGATGAGGGCATGGCGGGCCAGGACGAGACGAGTGTTGAGGTCGCGACCCGACTGTTCGACCTGTTGACCGACACGCTCGAACGCAGAACCAGAGAGCTGAGTATCGGCGGGTCGTCGACGCTGTTCAGTTTGTGGCGCTGGGGGCCGCGGCGCGCGACGAGCCTCGCCGCGCTCGAGGGTGTCAACCAGCCCGCCATGACCGCACTCATCGGCTCGCTCGAACGGTCGGGGATGGTCGAGCGTCGTCCCGATCCAGCCGACGGACGGGCATCGCTCATCGCGATCACCGACTCGGGTGCCGCCTACATGCAGGAGCGGGTGCGCGAACACGTCCACATGCTCGCAGTGGGAATCGACGCAATGTCGGAGCGTCGAAGGTCTGAATTGTTCTCGGCGACAGACGCTCTCGTCGAACTCGCCGAACGCCTTCGTGTCGACGACTAGTCCGCTAGTCGTCGAGGAAATCCATCACCAGCGGACTGGCCTCTGCACGACACTCGTCGAAGTACGCGTGCCGGGCGCCGTCGAAGACGTGTGTCCTGGCGTCGGGTATGGCCGACGCCAGTATCTCGGCGTTGACGACCGGTGCGAATCTGTCGTCGGAGCCGTGGAGGATGAAGGTTGGCGCGGCGATCTCCGGCAGGTGGTCCCACGCATCGTGAGAGTCGCTGGCCCGCAGGTGTTGTCGTCGTGCACGCGGTGTCATCGTCGGGTCACCGAGAACCGTGTACGGCCCGGGGTTGGTCGCCTGCCATTCGGGCGTGTACATCAGGTCGGTCATGACCTGCGTGGCATCCGGACCCGCCAGTGCGCGACGGACCTCCGGATCACGTTCTCGCGCATGGCTTCCCCCGGGAGTGGTGCAGCCGAGGACGAGTCTGCGGACGCGGTGCGGTGCGGAGATGGCGATCCACTGCGCGGTGCGCCCACCCATGGATGTGCCGTAGATGTCGAATCTGCCGATCGACAACGCATCGAGCACCGAGAGCGCATCCCGCGCGAACAATTGGGTGCTGTAGTCGCCGTCGGGGGAATCGCTTGCGCCGGTGCCGCGATAGTCGAAGGTGACAGTGGTGCGGTGGCGTGCGAAGTCGTTGCGGGTGCGGTCCCACCAGTGATGGTTGTTGGACTGACCGGGTAGGAGGAGCAACACCGGTCCGCTCCCGCGTACCTGTACGGCCAGGCGGGTGCCGTCTGACGCATGGGTGGTTTCGTGATACTCCTGCACGGGCACCATTCTGACAGCACCGCTGGTCATGACCGGACCGCGGCGAGGATCTGCTGCGCGCGTGCGACGACGGGGGGATCGACCATGTGACCGTCGACCGCGACAGCCGATCCGTCGGCACGCGTGGCGTCGACGATCCGCCGTGCCCACGCGAGCTGATCGTCGGTCGGTGCGAGTCGGTCGTGCACCGCAGCGACTTGGCTCGGATGAATGCAGAGCTTGCCGCGCAAACCGATTCGTGCGGCGTATCCGACGTCGTCGGTGAGCTTCTCGGCGTCGCGTAGCGCCGTCGTCACACCGTCGACGGGCGATGCGACCCGTGCCGCGGCCGACGCCAGCACCAGCGTCGACCGTGCGTGGAGCAGGGCCTCGCGGTCATCGGGGTCGACGCCGAGTTCGGCCGCGAAGTCGATGGCGCCGAACGCGATCCGTGCGACACCGGGTGTCGCGGCGATACCGGGCGCGTTGAGCACGCCGACCGCGGTTTCGATGAGCGGGATGACAGGTGCGTTCGACGCCGTGGCGACCCTCGAAACGATCTCCGACGCTTCGGCTTTGGCGAGCATGGCCCCTGCCCCTACCCCTTCCGCTGCCCCGGCTGGGTTGTTGATGCCCACTGCGGCGAGCATGGCGATGTCGCCGTCGAACCACTGCGTGTCTGCGCCGTTGATCCTGACAACAGCGGCGTGCCCGGACGACAACCACTGGGCGACATCGGATCTCGCGGCATCCTTGTCGTCGGGAGCGACCGCATCCTCGAGATCGATCACGACGACATCGGCGCCCGCCGCCTCGGCTTTCGCGAAGCGATCGGGGCGGTTTCCCGGAACGAACAGAAATGTCCGGGCGGCACGGAGTAGATCGACGTTCATCGCAGCGCACCTCGCCCGGTGACGTACACCGTGTCGGCACCACTGATGATCTGGAGCTCGATGTCACCATCGTTGCCCGAGGGTCGACCCTCGAGTCGGAAGGCGTCGCCGAGGAACAGGGGCTTGCGGAGTCGGAAGTCGAAGCTGCGCAACGACTGTCCCGACCTCTCCCGCACCAGCTCGGCCAGATAGGTCGCGAGAAGCGGGCCGTGAACCACGAGATCGGGATAGCCTTCGACCTGCGTCACGTACGGCTGGTCGTAGTGGATGCGGTGTGCGTTCGACGTGAGCGCCGAGTAGCGGAACAGCAGGGGAGCGCTGGGCGTCGGCTCCGCGCTCCACGCCGCGTCCGTCGGACCGAGCTTGCAGACCTCGCGCTCAAACGGGCGGGACGAGCCGGAGTCGCTGCGGTACACCAGGTCCTGATCCTCGACGAGTGCTGTCCGATCCTCCTGGAGGTACTCCGACCGCACGGTGACGAACAGCATGTCGCCTGTGCGGCCGTGCTTTTCGGTGACCGCGTGCAAACTTGTTCGTTTCTGTGTGGGTGTACCGAGGCGGAGTGGCTCGGAGATGCGGATCGATGACCCGGCGAACATGCGACGTCGGTCGGGGATCGGTGGCAGGAAGTGGCCGTCCGTCGGATGGCCGTCGGGGCCGAGTTCACCGGTGTGGGGCCACTCGGAGAAGTAGATCCACTGCCAGGTCATCGGGAGTGGTGAACCCGCGCTGAAGGTGTCGTCCAGATCGAGGGTCGCTGCCAAGCGTGACGCCTGAGCGGGATCGAGGCCGTCGGTCTCGACGACGGGCTGCGGCGTCCAGTTCTCGACGTAACTGCTCAACGTGGTGGTCGCGGTGTCGGTCACGAGGTGCCCCCCTGTGCGGTTCCGGTCTTCTGTGTGGGTGTATCGAGCACTCCCGACGAGAGGAGCGCGTCGATGTCGTCGTCGGTCGCGCCCAACTCGCGGGCGATCGTGATGCTGTCGGCTCCGAGTGCCGGAACCGGGTCCATCCGCGCTTCGTCGCCGAATCCGATGGGCGGCAACAGAGCTCGTATCGGTCCGCGCTCGGTGTCGACGCTGCGCCAGCGGTCACGGCCCGCCAGCACCGGATGGTCGAGGAACTCCGAGACGGTGTTGACTCCGCCGAAGGCGATCTTCGCCTGCTGGAGCCGCGCAGTGAGTTGGTCTGTCGTCATGCGACCGAAGTGCTCGGTCACCGCGGCGTCGACGGCGTCACGGTTGGCCACCCGCAGCGTGTTCGACGCGAACCGCGGGTCATCGGCGAGAGCGGCGTCGTCGAAGACGTTCTCGCACAGTCGTTGCCACTCCGGTTCGTTCTGGATGGCGAGGAGGAAGACGTGTCCGTCCGCGGCGGCGTATGGGCCGTATGGCGAGATGGTGGCGTGCGCCGCGCCGAAGCGTCCCGGTTGGCGACCCGCGCCCTGCGTGAAGTGTGCCGGCTGGCCCATCCACTCACTCAGTGCCTCGAACAGCGAGACCTCAAGGGTGGCGCCCTCGCCGGTGATCTGGCGCTGATAGAGCGCCGCGAGCACTCCGGAGAATCCGTACATCCCGGCGGCGATGTCGGCGATGGAGACACCGACCTTGGCGACGTCGTCGGGAGTCCCGGTCATCGATACCAGGCCCGTTTCACATTGCACCAGAAGGTCATACGCCTTGCGATCAGCCCACGGACCGGTGCTGCCCCAACCGGTGATCGAGAGCACGATCTTGCGTGGATCGCGCGCCCGCACCGCGTCGGCGCCGAGGCCGAGCCGCTCCGCTGCACCCGGCCCGAGGTTCTGGATGATCACGTCAGCGCGATCGGCCAACTCGTGCAACATCTTTGCGCCCGACTCGGATTTCACGTCGAGTGCGATGGACTCCTTGGAGCGGTTGAGCCAGACGAAGTAGCTGGCGAGACCGTCGACGGATTCGTCATATGCGCGGGCGAAGTCGCCGGTGCCCGGACGTTCCACCTTGATCACACGCGCGCCGAGATCGGCGAGCTGTCGAGTCGCAAACGGTGCTGCGACAGCGTGTTCGAGCGACAGGACCGTCACTCCGGACAGGGGGAGCATGCTCTCACCTCCGCGGTGATATTCGGGTGTGGTGATCAGATGTCGAGTCCGCCGCGCTTCACGAGCTGCTTGGCGATGACGTTCTGCTGGATCTCGTTGGTGCCCTCGCCGACGATCATCAGCGGTGCGTCGCGGAAGTACCGTTCGACGTCGTATTCGGTGGAGTAGCCGTAGCCGCCGTGGATGCGAACCGCGTCGAGTGCGATCTCCATCGCGGTCTCCGAGCAGAAGAGCTTGGCCATGCCTGCCTCCATGTCGGCGCGTTGTCCGGTGCCGACGCGGTCGGCGGCATCGAACAGCAGGCTGCGGGCCGCGGCGAGCTTGGTGCCCATCATGGCGAGCATGTTGCCGACGGCCTGGTGCTTCCAGATCGGTACCCCGAAGCTTTCGCGATCTTGCGCGTAGTTCAGCGCGTCGTCGAAGGCGGCTCGTGCGACGCCGGTGGCTCGTGCGGCGACCTGGATGCGGCCGACCTCGAGGCCCTTCATCATCTGGGCGAAGCCCTTGCCTTCTGTGCCGCCGAGCACGGCGTCGGCGGGCACGCGTGCGTCGGTGAAGTTCAGTTCACAGCTCTCGACGCCCTTGTAGCCGAGTTTTGGCAGGTCCTTGGAGACCTCGAAACCTGGCACCTTCTCGACGAGGAGGATCGAGACACCGGTGTGCGCGGGTTGGGCCTTGGGGTCGGTCTTGCAGAGCAGTGCGACCAGATCGGACTTGCGGGCGTTGGAGATCCACGTCTTGGAGCCATTGATCACGTACTCGTCGCCCTCACGGATGGCGCTGGTGCGCATGGCCTGCAGGTCGGAGCCACCGCCCGGTTCGGTCAGCGCCATGGTCGCGCGGATCTCGCCGGTTGCCATACGCGGCAGATACTTCTCCTTCTGCTCCTCGGTGCCGAAGGTCAGCAGCAGCTTGGCGACGACGGTGTGCCCGCCCATCGCCCCCGCGAGACTCATCCAGCCGCGTGCGAGTTCTTCGGTCACCCGCGCGTAGCAGGGCATGGAGACCTGTGCGAAGCCGTATGGCTCGGGGATGGCGAGCCCGTAGATGCCCATCTCCTTCATCTGCTCTATGAGGTCTTCGGGGTAGGTGTTCGAGTGCTCCAACTCCCGCACCACCGGGCGTACCTGCTTGTCGACGAAGTCGCGAACGGTCTTGATGATGGCTTCTTCTTCGACGCTCAGCGTGCTGGCCATGGGAACTCCTTCAATCGGTGTCTATTAAAAATAGTCTATAGAGTTTGCAAGCAGTTGTCACCATTTTCTACGTCTTGAGGGCGGCGCGCGCGGCGTATGCCGTGGTCACAACTGCCTAACGACCCCACTGAGCATTTGGCGACGCTCGGCGCACGGCAGTAGCATTTGAGGCTGTTGTTATTGGTGTGACTAAAGGGGCTAATGGTGCGTCTTCGTGGAGTTCGGTGTGCGACGGCTCTGACCGCGCTCGCGGCTGTGATCGTCGGCGCCGCCACGATGAGCGGCGTTGCCGCAGCCGACCCGACGCCTGTTCCGCCCCCGTCGAGCATCCAGACCGTCGTGCATGACACGCCGCTGCAGTCGACGCTGATCGTCTACTCGGCGGCGATGAACAAGGCGATCCCGGTCACGGTGCTGCATCCGAAGGACACCAGTAAGCCGGTACCCACCCTCTACCTGCTCAATGGCGCAGGCGGAGGCGAGGATTCGGCAACCTGGGCCGCCAAGACGTCGTATGCACAGTTCTTCTCCGACAAGAACGTCAACGTGGTCACCCCGATCGGCGGTGCATTCTCGTATTACACCGACTGGCAGCGCGATGATCCGGTCCTCGGCCGCAACAAGTGGCAGACATTCCTGACCAAAGAACTTCCGCCGCTGATCGACAAGGAGTTCAAGACCACCAAGGCCAACGCGATAGCCGGCATCTCGATGGCCGGCACGTCGGTGCTCAATCTCGCGATCGCGGAGCCCAAGCTCTACAAGGCTGTCGCGGCCTACAGCGGGTGTGCGCGAACCAGCGATCCGCTTGGGCTGCAATACATTCGGATGGTCGTGGGTGATCGCGGACGCGGAAACATCGTGAACATGTGGGGCGTCCCGGGTGGCCCGGGGTGGCAAGCGAACGACCCCTACCTGAACGCGGCCAAGCTGCGCGGCACCAAGGTGTACATGACAAGCGGCACGGGATTGCCCGGCCAATACGATCGGCTCGACTCGCCGCTGATCAACGGCGACCCGGTCACTCTCGCGAACCAGGTGCTGCTCGGAGGGGTCATCGAGGCGGCAGTCAACAACTGCACCCAGCAGATGGTTGCGCGCATGAAGCAGCTCCACGTTCCCAACAAGGTTCTGACCCGATCGGGCGGGACGCACTCCTGGGCATACTGGGAACAGGACCTCCACGACACCTGGCCGATGATCGAGGCCGATCTCAACGCCAAGCCTGCACCGGCTGCGAAGCCCGCACCGAAGAAGTAGGGTCGCGCTACGGCGCCGGGCGGACAGCCCGGCTGTCGACGCTGCGCTCGACTTCGCATCCCGCAGAGTTCTCACATCCCGCCGCGTCGAAAGGTGAGCAGACTGTGACGGCGGGGTCACGCGCAGAAAACTTCCTGCAACAGGCGCTTCCTAGGGTCGTAGACACATCACGTCGCGCCGCCGGTTGTCGCGACACCTCAGCCCCATCGCAGGAAGCGGCACCCCCATGAGTTATGCGTACACCCGTAAACACCACATCACCGGATGGGACCCGGAAGACCGGCAGGCCTGGGACGCCGGCGGCGCGCAGATCGCCAAGCGCAACCTGGTCTGGTCGATCATCTGTGAGCACATCGGCTTCTCGATCTGGTCGCTGTTCTCGGTGATGGTGCTGTTCATGTCGCCGGCGTACGGCATCAGCCTCGACCAGAAGTTCGCCATCACGGCAACGGCCACTCTCGTCGGTGCTTGCCTCCGTATTCCCTACACCACGGCGACCGCCAAGTTCGGTGGCCGTAACTGGGCCATCTTCTCCGCGGTGGTTCTGCTGATCCCGACCACCCTGGTGTTGATACTGATGCTGAATCCGGGCAAGTTCGGGTTCGGTTGGTTCCTCTTTGCCGCAGCGCTCACCGGCCTCGGCGGCGGCAACTTCGCGTCGTCGATGACCAACATCAACGCGTTCTTCCCGCACCGCCTCAAGGGCTGGGCACTGGGACTCAACGCAGGCGGCGGCAACATCGGTGTCCCGGTGATCCAGTTGATCGGGCTCTTGGTCATCTGGTTGGCGTCCGACAAGCCGGAGATCGTGTGCGCCATCTACCTCGTCGCCCTCGCATTCGCCGCCATCGGTGCCGCGATCTACATGGACAACCTCGACCACCAGACGTCGAGCTACCGCTCCATGGTCGATTGCCTGAAGTACCGCGACACCTGGTTGATCTCGTTGCTCTACATCGGCACGTTCGGCTCGTTCATCGGCTTCAGCTTTGCCTTCTCGCAGGTCCTGCAGATCAGCTTCAAGTCGTCGGGCGTCGGCAATGCCGCACTCGCTGCAGCCCAGATCGCCTGGATCGGACCGCTTCTCGGTTCCATCGCGCGTCCCTACGGTGGCAAGCTCGCCGATCGCTTCGGTGGTGGCCGCATCACCTTCGTGTGCTTCCTCGCGATGATCGCGTCGGCGTCGGTGCTGGTGATCTCCGGAATGGCTGCCGACGCACACGCCCATCACAAGATCGGTACCGCTCAGCTGATCGGCTTCATCATCGGCTTCATCCTGCTGTTCCTGATCTCGGGAATCGCCAATGGTTCGGTCTACAAGATCATTCCGACCGTCTTCGAACACAAGGCTCGCAACCTCACCGGCCTCGACACGATGGGCCGTGTGGTCTGGTCGCGCAAGATGTCCGGTGCGCTCATCGGTATCGCGGGTGCGGTCGGTGCGCTCGGCGGCGTCGGCATCAACCTGGTGCTGCGTTCGAGCTACAAGGCCAATCAGTCTGCGACGGTCGCCTTCTGGGTGTTCCTCGGCTTCTATGTGATCGCCGCGATCATCACCTGGGTCTTCTACGCTCGACGCGAGATCGTGCTCGAGGAGCGCGAGACCACCGACATCGCGGTCGATCCGACGGTCGTCGACGACGCTCCCGCGGCCACCATCCCGGCAGCGGAACCCGCGAAGTGACCCCCGAAATGGATTCGGCGCCAATAATGGACACGCGCACCTGTGTGGTCGTCGGTCACGGCATGGTCGGCCACCGATTTGTACAGGAACTCCGCGAACGCGACACCGCGAACCAGTACCGGGTGATCGTGCTGAGCGAAGAACCGGTCGCCGCCTATGACCGGGTCGGGCTGTCGAGCTACGTCGGGTCGTGGGACCCAGCGTCGATGTCGCTGCCCGACAACACCTACGCCGGAGACGATCTCGTCGAGCTCCGGCTCGGCGAGTCCGCCACCACCATCGACCGCGAACAGCGTCGGATCACCACTTCGGCGGGCAATGAGATCGATTACGACACAGTGGTTCTCGCCACCGGATCGTATCCGTTCGTGCCGCCGGTCGAGGGTAAGGACAATCCGCGCAGCTTCACCTACCGCACCCTCGCCGATCTCGACTCGATCCGCGCGACCGCTGAGTCTGCGGGCTCGGGCGCACCGGGTGTCGTTGTCGGCGGCGGCCTGCTCGGACTCGAGGCAGCCAACGCACTCCGGTTGCTCGGAATGACGCCGCACATCGTCGAATTCGCGCCTCGATTGATGCCACTGCAGGTCGACGAGGGCGGCGGTGCGTTGCTGGCATCGCTCGTCGGTGACCTCGGTCTGCACGTACACACCGGGGTGTCGACGACGGCCATCGCCGACGCCGAAGACGGTTCTCTGGCGGTCACCCTGTCGGACGGGACCGTCCTCGACGCTGCGCTCGTGGTGTTCTCCGCTGGTGTCCGACCACAGGACGCGCTCGGTCGGCAGGCGGGCCTCGACGTCGGTGAACGCGGCGGAATCATCACCGATACCGGCTGTCGCACAAGCGATTCGTCGATCTGGGCGATCGGTGAGGTCGCCGCGGTCGAGGGTCGCTGCTACGGCCTGGTCGCTCCCGGTTACACGATGGCCGAGATCGCGGCGGACGGCATCCTCGGTGCCGCCGAGACGACGTTCGGTGGCGCCGACATGTCGACGAAGCTGAAACTGCTCGGCGTCGACGTCGCGAGCTTCGGCGACGCGATGGGTGTCACCGAGAACGCACTCGAGATCGTCTACTCCGATCCCGTCGCGGGAACGTACAAGAAGCTCGTGCTCTCCGACGACGCGTCGACGCTGCTCGGCGGCATCCTCGTCGGTGATGCCGACGCCTACGCGATGTTGAAACCGATGGTGGGGCGCGAGATTCCGGGCGATCCGTCGTCGCTGATCGCGCCGGCGGCAGGCGAAGGCGGCGGGATCGGATTGTCGGCACTGCCCGACGACGCCGAGATCTGTTCGTGCAACGGCGTTTCCAAGGGAGCGATCTGCTCGGCCATCGCCGACGGTGCGTGCTCGGTCGCCGACATCAAGGGGTGCACGTCTGCGGGCACCACGTGTGGTGGTTGCGTGCCGTCGATCACCAGACTCCTCGCCGACTCCGGCGTCGAGTTGTCCAAGGCGCTGTGTGCTCACTTCACACAGTCGCGTGCCGAACTGTTCTCGATCGTGGCGGCAACCGGAATCCGCACCTTCTCCGAGTTGATCGCCCGCTTCGGGACCGGCGGTGGCTGCGAGATCTGCAAGCCGACCGTCGCGTCGATCCTGGCTTCGACGTCGAGCGATCACATCCTCGACGGCGAGCAGGCCGCACTGCAGGACACCAACGACCACTTCCTGGCCAATCTGCAGAAGAACGGCACCTACTCGGTCGTTCCGCGGATGCCCGGTGGCGAGGTGACCGCGGATCAGCTGATCACGATCGGTCAGATCGCCAAGGATTTCGGCCTCTACACCAAGGTCACCGGTGGTCAGCGCATCGACATGTTCGGTGCGCGCGTCGAGCAACTCCCCGAGATCTGGCGCCGACTCGTCGACGCCGGGATGGAATCGGGCCACGCCTACGGCAAGAGCCTGCGGACGGTGAAGAGCTGCGTCGGTTCGAGCTGGTGTCGCTACGGTGTGCAGGACTCGGTGGCTATGGCGGTCCGCCTCGAACATCGCTATCGCGGGTTACGTTCACCACACAAGATCAAGCTCGGCGTGTCGGGGTGTGCCCGCGAGTGCGCTGAGGCACGCGGCAAGGACGTCGGCGTGATCGCGACCGAGAATGGCTGGAACCTCTACGTCGGCGGAAATGGCGGCCAGAGTCCCGCGCACGCAAAGCTTCTCGCGTCCGGACTCGACGACGAGACGCTGGTGCGCTACATCGACCGCTACCTGATGTTCTACGTCAGGACCGCCGACCGGTTGCAGCGCACCGCGCCGTGGCAGGAGAGCTTCGACGGAGGGCTCGATCGGTTGCGGGAGATCGTCTGCGACGACATCCTGGGTATCGGAGCCGACCTCGAGGATGCGGTCGCCAGGCACGTTGACGGCTACCGCGATGAATGGGCCGCAGTGCTCGACGATGAGGACAAACTGCGTCGCTTCGTGTCCTTTGTCAACGCCCCGGAGACTCCCGACCCGACCATCGCCTTCGATGACTCGTCGGGCCGCAAGGTCCCGGTGCTACTCGGCACGCCCACACGATTCAAGGAGACAGCATCATGACCGCGTTGGACGACGCCGTAAGCACCTGGGTGCCGGTGTGCACACTTGACCAGTTGACCGTCGGCCGTGGTGTCGCTGCGCTCGTCGGCGGCACGCAGGTCGCGGTGTTCCGCCTGTCCGATGGTGAGGACACACTGCGCGTCGTCGACAACATCGACCCCTTCGGTCGTGCTGCCGTGATGTCGCGCGGGCTCATCGGCGACAGGAACGGCGAGCCCACCGTCGCATCGCCGCTGCTCAAGCAGGTGTTCTCGCTCGATACCGGCGCGTGCCTCGACGATGCGTCACAGGCCCTGCAGACGTATCCGGTGCGGGTGGTCGACGGAACGGTCGAGATCGGGATCATCGATACCCAGTTCAGCGATACCCGATGACACCCTCCTCCGACTCGGCCTCCGACTCACCCACTGTTTCCGACTCACCCACTGTCGCGGCGACTCCGGACAAGACCCTGACCGGCTTCACCATCGGCATCACCGCGGCGCGGCGAGCCGACGAGTTCGCCGCTCTGCTCACACGTCGTGGCGCCGAGGTCATCCATGCCCCCGCTATTCGCATCATCCCGCTCATCGACGACGACGAGCTCGAGCGCGCCACCGAATCGATCCTCAGAGAACCGCCAGACGTCATGGTGGCGACCACCGGAATCGGGTTCCGCGGTTGGGTCGAGGCGGCTGACGGGTGGGGACTCGCCGACGACCTGGTGGACACACTCGGCGGCGTCCGGCTGCTCGCGAGAGGCCCCAAGGCCAAGGGCGCCATTCGTGCGGCAGGCCTGCGTGAGCAGTGGTCGCCACCCAGCGAGTCGTCGAGCGAGCTCATTCGCGAGCTACTCGACGAGGGAGTCGCGGGACTGCGGGTCGCCGTACAGCTCCACGGCGCGACGACGAGTTGGGAGCCGCTACCCGACCTGTGCGACGTGCTGCGTGAGGCAGGTGCCGAGGTCGTCCCGGTGCCGGTCTACCGCTGGACTCCGCCGGACGACACCGACCCGATGGCTCGGATGATCGACGCCGTCATCAACCGCGACCTCGACGCCGTGACGTTCACCAGCGCTCCGGCGGTTGCGTCGATGCTCGGTCAGGCGCATCGCACCGGTGCACTCGAACCGTTGCTGCACGCCATGCGCACCGCGGTCCCCGCGATGTGCGTCGGCAATGTGACTGCGGGGCCCCTGCATGCGCTGCAGGTTCCCACGATGCAGCCCGCCCGCTTTCGTCTCGGTGCGCTCGTCAGACTGATCGCCGAGGAACTGCCGCGTCGTGCGAGTGTGCTCCGCGTCGCCGGGCACGACCTGAGCATTCGGGCGTCGGGCGTTGTCGTCGACGGCTGCTTTCACTCGGTGACGGGTTCGAGCATGGCGCTACTGCGGGTGCTGCATCGCGTTCCGGGACAAGTCATCTCGCGCAAGGCGATGCTCGACGAACTCCCCGGCGGTGGCACCGACACCCACGCCGTCGAGATGGCGGTCACCAGACTGCGCTCGGCGCTGGGTGATTCGAAAATGATCCAGACGGTGGTCAAGCGTGGATACCGCTTGGCTGTCGACCTCGAATATGACGAGAACGATTCCGATGAAGCCTGAACACACCGCTGTCACCCGCCCACAACCCATCCTCGTGGCACACGGCACCCGCTCGGTTGCGGGAGTCTCGACCGTCGGCCGCATCGCCGAACTCGTGGGGGAGCGCGTGGGGACGACCCGCGTGGCTTTCGTCGATGTTCTCGGTCCGTCACCGTCGGAACTGCTCGCGCAGACCCCGGGACCGGCGATCATCGTGCCTGCCTTTCTTGCCGCCGGATACCACGTCCGACGCGACATCCCGGAGCACATCGAGGCCAGTGGCCATCAGCGGGTCACATTGTGCGACAACATGGGCCCCGACCCGATGCTCGCGGTGCTGATGCTCGAGCGACTGCGCGCCGCAGGCTGGCGCGACGGTGACGCCGTGGTCATGGCCGCCGCCGGATCGTCGGATTCGCTCGCGTTGGCCGACGTCGAGACCGCCGCTCGTCAGCTCGGAGAGCTGATCGACGACGACGTGCCGGTCGGCTATGTCGCCACCGCGACACCGCGCGTCCCCGACGTGGTGTCGGCCACGCGCAGGTCACGGCGGCGTCGGGTCTTCATCGCCGCATACTTGTTGGCGCCCGGGTTGTTTCACTCCCGCTTGAGCAAGTACGGCGCCGACGGCGTTGCGGCACCGATCGGCGCGGACCCGCGGGTGGCGGATCTGATCGTCGCGCGGCTCACCTTCGCGGGCCTGCGCGACTCACAGTCGCGACCGGCCCGTGTGAGAACCATGTGATCGACCGGTAACGCGCATTCATGGCATCGGAAACAATCGGCTCCAACCATGGAGTCATGCCCGCGACCTCCACCGTCGACTCGCTCTGTGCTTACTGCGGGGTGGGGTGCGGGATGGTGCTGCACGTGTCGACGCCCGACGGCGCAGGACTTCCGTTGGTCACCAAGACCACCGGACGTAAAGACCATCCGACGAACTTCGGGCGGTTGTGCACCAAGGGATCGACCACGTCGGACATGCTGGCCGCGCCGGGGCGGATGGAGAAGGCGTCGATCCGGACCAGCCGCGACACCGACCGGGAGTCGGTCGGAATCGACGAAGCGATCTCCTTTGCCGCACGCCGGATGCGGGCGATAGCCGACGAGCACGGCCCGGATTCGGTTGCGGTGTACGTGTCGGGCCAGATGTCGACCGAGGCGCAGTACCTGTCGAACAAGTTCACCAAGGGCTATCTGCGCGGCATCAACATCGAATCCAACTCGCGACTGTGCATGGCAAGCGCAGGCACCGGCTACAAGCAGTCCCTCGGCGCCGACGGCCCACCCGGCTCGTATCAGGACTTCGAACACGCCGACCTGTTCTTCGTCATCGGCTCCAACATGGCCGACTGTCATCCGATCCTGTTCCTGCGCATGATGGAACGGGTCAAGGCCGGAGCGAAGCTGGTCGTCATCGATCCACGACGCACCGCCACCGCGGCCAAGGCCGACCTCTACCTGCAGGTCAAACCCGGCACCGACCTCGCATTGCTGAACGGTCTGCTGCACCTGTTGATCGAGGCCGACAACGTCGACCACGACTTCGTCGAGACCTACACCGAGGGTTTCGAGGCGACCAAGGAGTTCGTCTCCGAGTACACACCCGGTGTCGTCAGCGCGACCACTGGCATCGCCGAGGACGACATTCGCACGGCCGCAACGTGGATCGGCGAATCCACGAACTGGATGAGTTGCTGGACAATGGGGCTCAACCAGTCGATCCACGGCACCTGGCACACCAACGCGCTGATCAATCTGCACCTGGCCACCGGCGCGATCTGTCGCCTCGGCAGTGGCCCGTTCTCGCTCACCGGACAGCCCAACGCGATGGGCGGACGCGAAATGGGTTACATGGGGCCGGGTTTGCCGGGCCAGCGGGCGGTGATCTCCGAAGCCGACCGCGATTTCTGCGAGGACACCTGGGAGGTGCCACGCGGCACGCTGCGCAGTGAGGTCGGGACCGGGACCATCGACATGTTCGACCAGATGGCCGACGGCAAGATCAAAGCCTGCTGGATCATCTGCACCAATCCCATTGCCAGCGTGTCCAATCGGTCCCGGGTCGTCGAGGCATTGCAACGTTGTGAGCTGGTGGTGGTGCAGGATGTGTTCGCCGAGAACGAGACCCTGCCATACGCCGACGTCGCGCTGCCCGCCACCCTGTGGACCGAGTCCGACGGGGTGATGATCAATTCCGAACGCAACCTCACCCTCTTCCAGCCGGCCGTCGCGCCGCCCGGCGACGCGCTGCCCGACTGGCAACTGATCTGCCGGATCGCCACCGAGATGGGATACGGCGAAGGATTCTCCTTCGGATCGGCCGAAGAGGTGTTCGAGGAGATCAAGCGTTTTTGGAATCCCAAGACCGGGTGGGACATTCGCGGTGCCAGCTATGCGCGTCTCCGCGAGACCCCGCTGCAGTGGCCGTGCCCGCCCGATGACGACGCCGACCGTCACCCGATCCGCTATCTCAACGACGGCCGCAGTCAGACCAAGGTGGTGCGGGCCGACGGCACCACTCCGGAATTCGTCTTCCCCACCCCGAGCGGGCGGGCGATCTTCCACGCCCGCCCGTGCCTGCCGCCCGCCGAGATGCCCGACGACGAGTTCCCCCTTGTCCTCAACACCGGCCGGCTTCCGCATCAGTGGCACACCATGACCAAGACCGGGCGGGTGGCCAAACTCAACAAACTCAACCCGTCACCGTTCGTCGAGATCCATCCCGACGATGCGGCCGCTCTCGATGTGGCCGAGGGGGATTCGGTGCGCGTCCGCTCTCGGCGTGGTGCTGCGGTACTGCCTGCAGTCCTCACCGACCGCGTACGCCCCGGCAACTGCTTCGCCCCGTTTCACTGGAGCGACATGTTCGGTGCGGACGTGACCATCAACGCCGTCACCAACGACGCCGTCGACCCGGCGTCGCTGCAACCGGAGTTCAAGGTGAGTGCCGTGGCGTTGGAGAAGGTCGCCGCAGCCCCGACCTCTGATACACCCCCAGCGGCGCCGGCCCGTGCCGATGTCCCGGCGTCGTCTCTTGCTGTGACACTGGGGCTTTCAAGTGTCGCTCCGCCTGCGTTGTCGGCAACCGAACAAGCCTATGTGGCAGGCGTGCTGGCCGGTCTGCAGAGCGAGGCGTCGGTCGCAGGCGTACCGCTGCTGCCGCCGGAGGCGCCGCTGTCCGAACAGAATCGCGCCTGGGTGAATGGTGTTCTCGCCGGGGCATTCTCACGATCGACGTCCACCGCGGGCGGGCCGCTGACAGCAGCGCCGGAGCAGCAGGTTCCCGCGCCGACCGTCGAGGTGCTCTGGGCATCGCAGACCGGTACCGTCGAGGACTATGCGCCGACGATCGCGCAATCACTGGCCGCGCAGGGTTATTCGGCCGCCACCAAAACTCTCGACGAGGCCGGCCTGGCGTCCCTTACCCCGGAGAGCACGGTACTGATCGTCACCTCCACCACGGGAGACGGCGATCCCCCGGACAACGCCACATCCTTCTGGGACCAACTGTCCGGCGACGATGTACCACCGCTGAGCGGCGTGCGGTACGGGGTACTGGCCTTCGGCGATCCCAGCTACGACGAATTCTGCGGATTCGGGCGCAAACTCGACGACCGGCTGGCCGAGCTGGGAGCCACCCGTCTGCTCGACCGGGTCGACTGCGAACCAGATTTCGAGTCGACAGCACAGGGCTGGCTCGACGCCGTGTCCGGTGAACTGGCCACCGCACTGCCGTCGGCGAGCGCCCCTGCGGAAGCTCCGCCGGCGCCGGCCGCGCCGATCTCCTACGGTCGCAAGAACCCGCTGGTGACCTCGCTGGTTCGGAACACCCGCCTCAGTGGCGACGGATCAGCAAAGGATGTGCGGCAGTTCGGGTTCGCGCTGCCCGAGAACACTCTGACCTACGATGTCGGCGATGCGCTCGGGGTGTGGCCGCGCAATAGTCCGCCACTGGTCGAAGCATTCCTGGAGACCTCCGGGCTCGACGCCGACACGGTGGTCACCGTCGGCGGGAACGACATGCCGTTGGGTAGCGCTCTGCGTGAGCGCCTCGAGATCGCGAAGATCAGCCCCGGTGTCCTCGAATTCGTCTGCGACCGGGCAGCATCGGCGGATCTGCGGTCGATGCTGGCGCCGGAGAACAAGTCCGCTCTCGACGACTGGCTGTGGGGCAGGCAGATCGCCGACCTGCTCACCACGTTCCCGATGCGTGCTTCGGCTACTGACTGGCTGTCGAAGCTGACACCGATGACGCCTCGGCAGTACTCGATCTCGTCGAGTCCGCTGGAGAGCCCCGACGAGGTCCAATTGACCGTGTCGGCAGTGCGCTACAACCTGCACGGCGTCCCGCGTCATGGCGTCTGCTCGACCTACCTCGCCGACCACGCCGCCGACGATGACATCCGAATCTGGGTGCAGCGCAACGCAGGCTTCTCGCCGCCCGAGGATCCCGACGCCCCGATGATCATGGTCGGCCCGGGTACCGGCATCGCACCATTCCGCGGGTTCCTGCATCACCGTCGGCTACTGGGTCATCGCGGGCCGAACTGGTTGTTCTTCGGTGAGCAACACGCGGCCACCGACTTCTACTACCGCGACGAACTCGAGACGATGCTCGCCGACGGGTCGTTGGACCGGCTCGACGTCGCATTCTCCCGCGATCAGAAGTCGAAAGTCTATGTGCAGGACCGGATGATCGAGCACGGTGAACAGCTCTGGCGATGGCTGTCCGACGGCGCGCACTTCTACGTGTGCGGTGACCGGTTGCGGATGGCCCGCGACGTCGACGACGCGCTGACCCGGGTCGTCGCCGAACACGGTAAGTTGTCCGGCCCCAGCGCCGAGGCATATGTGAAAGCCCTTGCCGCCGATAAACGTTACGTGCGTGACGTCTACTGAAAGGTGCCCTGAGACCTCATGAGTGACAGCAGCACACCGCGATTTCTGCAAGGCCTGTTCGCGTTCAAGGGAGCCGGATTCGAGACCCTCGCGGTCATCGACGACTCGCTCACCCTGACCGTGCCCGATGGCTCGACGCTGCAGGCGGTCTACTTCCGTGGCGGCAACAGCAGCGACGAGATGATCACGATCGCGCTGATGCATGACGGGAAGCCGGTGCGCTACTTCCCGATTGCCGCCCAGGGCGGTACCCACGTGCCGTTGCGGCTGGTGGAGGATTTTCTGGAGGGCGCGGAGATATCCTTGGCGCTGGCCGCACCCACCTCCGCGTCGGGCACCGTGGTCATCGACCTCGGCGTGGTGGAGTTCTGATGGCGCAGGATACTGCGGGGGACCGGCAATCGCTGGTGGTGGTGGGCAATGGCATGGCAGGCGCCCGCGCCATCGAGGAGATCCTGGCGCGTGGCGGAGCAGATCAGTTCGCCATCACCGTCTTCGGTGACGAACCGTATGGAAACTACAACCGCATCGCGCTGTCCCACGTGCTCGCCGGATCCGATGCGCCCGACGACATCTACCTCAACGCGGTCGATTGGTACGGCGACAACGGAATCGATCTGCGGGCCGGGGTGCGGGTGGTCCGCATCGACCCGTACGCGAAAGTCGTGCTCGCCGATGACGGTTCGCGGGTGGCTTACGACAAGCTGATCATCGCTACCGGCAGCCGTGCCTTCTTCCCGCCCATCGAAGGGCTGTGGGTCGACGACACCACGCAGCTGAGCGGCGTATTCGGCTTTCGCAGCCTCGACGACACCACGGCGATCATCGCCCACGCCGACGACGCCCAGCATGCGGTGGTCATCGGCGGCGGACTACTCGGACTCGAAGCGGCACACGGTCTCTACGGCCGCGGTGTGGCGTCGACGGTGGTGCACTCCGGCCCCATTCTGATGAACGCCCAGCTCGACGAAACCGGTGGCGCGGTGTTGCGCAGCGCGATCGAGTCGACAGGCGTCACCGTGGTCACCGGTAAACGCACCGTCACAGCCTTCGCCGATGACGAGAATGCCATCACCGGAATTGGATTCGCCGATGGCGAGCAGATGGAGTGCGATCTGCTGGTGCTGGCCACCGGCATCCGACCCAACGTGGGCCTGGCCCGCGGTGCCGGACTGACCGTCGAACGCGCCATTGTCGTCGACGACCACATGCGCTCGATCGACGACGACGACATCTACGTGGTCGGCGAATGCGCGCAGCACCGTGGCCAGGTGTACGGACTGGTCGCACCCCTGTGGGAGCAGGCCAAAGTCCTGGCCGATCACCTCACCGCAGCCAATTCGACTGCCGCATATCATGGTTCGCGGACCTCGACGAAACTCAAGGTCGCCGGCGTCGACGTCGCCCAGATGGGTGTCAAGGCACCCGAACATGCCGACGACGAGTACCTGCAGTTCTACGAGCCCCGGCACGGTGTCTACAAGACAGTGGTGATCCGGGAGAACAAGCTCGTCGGTGCCACCCTCGTCGGCGACGTCAGCAAGGTCTCATTCCTGATGCAGGCCTTCGATCAGGGAACCGAACTTCCCGACGAACGCATCTCGCTGATGTTCGACATCGGAACACCCGACGCCGCAACGGGTGTCGAGGAACTCTCCGACGATGCCCAGGTGTGCAACTGCAACGGTGTCGACAAGGCGACCATCGTCGGGTGTGTAGCAGGCGGCACCACCTCGGTGGCAGGCGTGATGGCCGCGACCCGCGCGGGAAAGGGCTGCGGCTCGTGTAAGGGATTGGTGGCGCAGGTCGTCGAATGGGCCGCAGGCGATGCGGTCACCGAAGACCCGTCGGCCAACTGGTACGTTCCCGCAATCCCGTACGAGAAGCCAGAACTCATGCGGCTGATCCGCGAACTCAAGCTCTACTCGGTGCGTTCGGTGTTCGCCGCCCTCGCACCGGACGGCAAGGAGGATGCGAACTCCAAGATGGGGTTGTCGTCGCTGCTGGAGATGATGTGGGGTTCCGACTTCATCGACGAACGCGCCGAACGCTTCATCAACGACCGTGTCCACGCGAATATTCAGCGCGACGGTACGTTTTCCGTTGTGCCGCAGATGAAAGGCGGCGTGACCAACGTCGAGCAGTTGCGCAAGATCGCCGACGTCGCGGAGAAATACGACGTTCCGCTCATCAAACTGACCGGAGGCCAGCGCATCGACCTGCTCGGCCTGCGCAAGGAGGATCTGCCCGCCGTGTGGGCCGATCTCGACATGCCGTCGGGGTATGCGTACGGCAAGAGTTTCCGCACGGTGAAAACCTGTGTGGGAAGCGACTTCTGCCGATTCGGGGTGGGCGACTCGACGGCGCTGGGCATTGCTCTCGAGGAGCGGTATCAGGGCATAGCGGGTCCTGCGAAGATGAAACTCGCGGTCACCGGCTGCCCGCGCAATTGTGCTGAAGCGCTGTGCAAGGACCTCGGCGTCGTCGCGATCGACGGCGGCAAGTGGGAGATCTACGTCGGCGGTGCCGCGGGCGCACACATCCGCAAGGGAGATCTCTTGGCGACCGTCGACAGTGCCGACGAGGTCATGACACTGGCGGGCCGCTTCCTGCAGTACTACCGCGAGAGCGCGAAATGGCTCGAACGCACCTACGCCTGGGTTCCGCGCTACGGCATCGAGAAAATCAGGGCCGTCGTCGTCGATGACGCGGAAGGCATTGCGCAACAACTTGATTCCAACATGCAACGGTCCGTCGACGCCTATCGGGACCCCTGGCAGGACGGCAAACAGCCTGCAACTCCCGGGCAGTTCCGTTCGGCACTACCGCTGCTGCCGCTCCCGCAGGTTCCGGTCCGATGAGCGAGATAGCAGTCGGCAACATCGCCGACATCCCGCCGGGCGAGGGACGGGCATTCGGTATCGAAGGTGCGCAGATCGCGGTCTTCCGACTCCGCGACGACTCGCTGCGCGCACTCGACGCCGTCTGTCCGCACCGCGGCGGGCCACTGGCCGACGCGCTGATCGACGACTGTGTCGTGGTGTGCCCGTTGCACAATTACACCTACGACCTGGGGACGGGTGACGAGATCGCCTTCGGCGGCAGCGGAGTCCGTGCGTACGCGGTGCGCGCCGACGAATCGGGCACGATCACCGTCGACCTGGGCTGATCGCGTCGGCCCAACCCGGCGGATCGGTTACGCCTCTGCTGCGACCCTGCCCTTGAGCAGCAGGCGCACGGTGAGTTCGAGCCGGTTGGTCACGTCGGTAGCCGAGGCGCGGCGGGTGAGCCACTGCACCAGGTTCGACATCCACACATCCGACAGCACGCGTGCGATAGCGAGTTCTTCGTCGCTCGGCTCGCCCTCGTCGACGATCGCGCCTGCGAACAGCCGGTCGATGATCCCGGCGACCTGATCGACCTCCGCGGTCGCGGACGCGTCGGCGAACATGAAGGCCCGTGTCATGGCCTCGGTCAACAACGGATCGCGCTGCATCGCGAAGGTGATCATGTCGAGGACGTGGCGCAGTCGCTCAATGGCGTTCTCGCCCTGCAGTTGGGAGCGGTCGACGCGGGTCTCGACGCGCTCGAACTCGCGCGCAAGGGCCGTGACCAGCAGGTGCACCTTCGACGGGAAGTAGCGGTAGAGGGTTCCGACCGCGACGTCAGCTTTCTCTGCGACGGTGCGCATCTGCACGGCGTCGTAGCCGCCCTTGGAGGCGAGGGCGAGTGTCGCGTCGAGGATGCGGCGTCGACGGTCGCGTTGCGCTGCGGAACCGCTCTCCGTCGTCGAAGTAGCTGTCGTGGATGTCGCTGCGTTTGATGTCGCTGTGGCTGCGGTTGATGCGGCGTCGGGCCGGCCGGGAGAGCCCTTGTCGGCGACCGACTTCGACGAGGCTCTCTTGTTCGGACTCGGTGCCGACTTCTGTGGCACGGCATCTTCAGACGACCGGGTCATGTGTAGGCGACATCCTCATCTCGTGACCGTCGACGCCGACGGCGCCAACAGGTCTGGTGGACAAAACCCCTGCGGACTATTAGAACAGGTTCTAATTCTTCGTCACAACCGAAATGCAGAGGATTTCAGCGTGAGCCTTGCCACGTCGGCCGAACAGATCGCCGTCTGCGAAGCCATTTCCGCGTGGGCGACGCACCGTCGCACCACCGATATCGTACGGGCTGAACTGGAGAAACCGCGCGATCACTGGCGCGACCTGTTTCCAGAGCTAGCCGAGTTGGGCATGTTCGCTGCGCTGGTCGACGAGGAACATGGCGGCGTCGGAGCCTCGTTCGCCGACGTCGCAGCGATGATCGAGCAGTGTGGGGCCAGCCTGGTGCCGGGCCCGATCGGAGAGACGGTCGTTGCGACACTCGCGCTCTGTACGTCGACGGATTCTCGCGCTGAAGAGCTGCGTGACGCCTTGGCGTCGGGAGAGGTCTCCGCGGCGGTGCCCACCCTTACGCGGGCAGGTGGTGAGGCGGTGCTGGTCGACGGATCAGTCGATCTCGGCAGCATCATCGGATATGTCGACGGCGGCATAATCCTCGCAAAAATTGCAGGTCAGGGTATTGATGCCGGGTGGTTTGTGATTTCTGCCGATGCGGGCGTACGCGATGTGGAGCCTGCGGCGAGCCTCGATGGCAGAGGATCGGTCGGTCGGCTGCGCATCACCGATCTGAGAGTCGACGACCTGCTCGCCGTCGACGATGGTGATCTCATTGCGGGTGCGCTGTCGGCCGCCTTCGCCGCATACGCATCCGGCGTGACGCGCTGGGCGCTCGACACCGCGGTCGACTACGCCAAGGTGCGCACTCAGTTCGGAGCGCCGATCGGCTCGTTCCAAGCCGTGAAGCACATCTGCGCCGACATGCTCGCTCGCAGCGAACAGGTCACCGCGGCGGCATGGGATCTCGCGGTCGCCGTCGACGCTGCGATTGCCGCGCCCGTGGGCGACGACGACGCGGAGACCGCGCGCGAACAACTCGCGTTCTCCAGGCTCGCCGCCGATGTGCTGGTCGCATCGCTGCCCGTCGCGACCACCGAGGACTGCATCCAGGTACTCGGGGGCATCGGGTTCACATTCGAGCACGACGCACATCTCTACCTGCGAACGGCGCTGGCACTGCGCGCAGCGACAGCGGCCGCGTCGACGCAGCGAGAGCAACTCGGTCGCCTCGGCATCCTCGGTGGGCGTCGACGCTTCGAGCTCGACCTGAGCTCCGTCGAACACCGTCGCGCGGCGATCCGGGCCGACATCGCCGCGATCGCGGCGGCCGCACCGGATGCGCAGCGGGCTGCGATGGCCGAATCCGGTTATCTCACACCGCATTGGCCGCCGCCGCACGGTCTCGGCGCCGACCCGGCGCTGCAGTTGCTCATCGACTCCGAGTTCGAACGCGCAGGCGTCGAACGTCCCGACCTCGTGATCGGGACATGGGCGATCCCGACAATCCTCGAGCACGGAACAGCGCAGCAGCACACACGTTTCGTGTATCCGACCCTCGTGGGCGACATCATCTGGTGCCAGTTGTTCAGCGAACCCGAGGCGGGCTCCGACCTTGCGTCGTTGCGTACCAGGGCTATTCGCGTCGAGGGCGGTTGGAGTCTGACCGGGCAGAAGATCTGGACCTCTCAGGCGCACAACGCGCAGTGGGGGATCTGTCTTGCCCGAACGAATCCCGAGGCGCCGAAACACAAGGGGATAACCTACTTCCTGATCGACATGGCTTCGTCCGGCATCGACATCCGGGGGCTTCGGGAGTTGTCCGGGCAGGCCAACTTCAACGAGGTCTTCCTCGACGACGTGTTCGTGCCCGACGAGTGCGTGGTCGGTGAGGTCGACGGTGGCTGGCGCCTGGCCCGTACGACGCTCGCCAACGAACGTGTG
Organism: Gordonia sp. 852002-10350_SCH5691597; assembly: GCF_001665715.1. Lineage (NCBI taxonomy): Bacteria > Bacillati > Actinomycetota > Actinomycetes > Mycobacteriales > Gordoniaceae > Gordonia > Gordonia sp. 852002-10350_SCH5691597. The sequence continues at coordinate 15,930 of NZ_LZMO01000131.1, read as the reverse complement.
GCCATGGGTGGTTCGGGACTCGGCAAGGAGATGGATGCGCTACTGGGGCAGATCGATTCGTTGGGTCGGGAGCTGTCCGCAGGCGAGTTGGCACGGTTGGGTGAGCTCGTCGCCGACGCTCACGTCGGACGTGTTCTCGACGCACTCGCGGTGTCTCGTCGGCTGGCGGGCCACGATCCGGGTGCGCTGTCGAGCGTGCGCAAGCTGATCGGCGTCGCGCACCGGCAATCGGTGCCCGAGTTCGGTCTCGACCTACTCGGCGTCGACGGTGCTGGTGCCGGTGAGGCGTCCGATCAGCTCCTGCAGAACAGGTGCCTGTCCATCGCGGGCGGCACCACCCAGATACTGCGGACCGCCGCAGCCGAACGGATTCTCGGTCTGCCGCGCGGCTGACGCGTGACGAGGCCCGAGAATCAGCAGATCAACCGCCAATTCGCCCACCGAGGGCGCGGAGTCTGATACAACTAGAACGAGTTCTAGTTTTGGTGTTGGCGAGAAGGGGACCGTCGGTGGATTTCGGCATGGACAGCTCCGCGGAAGCGGTCGCCGATGTGGCGCGGGATGTATTCGCCCGCCATGAGTCCGACTGGACATCTCTGTTCGGCGGACGGGTCAGGGCAGGCGAGTCACAAGAGGATTCCGCCCCGTCGTACGACGGCTCTGATCACCCGTCGTACGACGGCTTCGATCGCAACCTCTGGACGGCATTGACCGACGCCGGGCTCCTCGCCCTGCCGCTACCGCAGGCGCTCGGGGGTGACGATCTCGGTGTCCTCGGCGTACTACCGCTGCTGCGGCAGCTGGGTTCGGCCGCCGCGGTGACCCCGGCACTCGGCGCACTGGTATCCGCACTTTTCCTGCAGACCGTCGACGACGCCTCGCGCGATCGGTGGGCCGCGACGCTCACCGACGGCGGATGGCACGCACTCGCGATCGGCGAACCCGGCGATCCGTTGACGTCGACGCCGCGCACCACGTTGCGTGACGGACGGTTGTCGGGCACAAAAAGTGGGGTGTTGCACGCCGACGGCGCGTCGACGCTACTCGTCGCAAGCGATGCCGGGGTGGTCGCTGTGGCCACTGCCGCCGACGGTGTGTCGATCACGCGAACCCCGGCGTCGAGTGGTTGGGGTGAGTTCACGGTGCGGTTCGACAACGTGATCGTCGACGACGCCGACGTTCTCGCCGCCGAGATCTCGGGATTGCGTGACCTGTACCGACTCGCGCTGAGTGCGTACGCCGACGGCCTTGTCGCGGGGGCTACGCGCCTCACCGCCGATCACGTGTCCAACCGCACGCAGTTCGGCAAACCGATCGCATTGTTCCAGGCTGTCGGACAGCAGTTGGCCGACATCTATGTGGTCGGCCGATCACTGAACCTCTCGACCACGGCTGCCGCGTGGCGTCTCTCCGAAAATCTTGATGCACAACAGGATCTGGGCATCGCGTCGTATTGGACCGCAGCCGAGATCCCCGCCGCGATGCGGACCATGACCCACCTCCACGGAGGCGTCGGTGTCGACCTGACGTATCCGTTGCATCGATACTTCTCGATCGCCAAGGATCTCGCGCGACTCGTCGGAGGGGCCAACGCCCGACTCGACGAGCTCGCCGACGCGTCGAATCCATAGCGGCGCCAACCTAATTCACCCGACGACCCAGTCCAGAGCACGCCGAGCACGCAGGGGACGCAACCGATGTTCATAGACCTCACGCCGCAGCAGCAGCAGTTGCGCGCCGATCTGCGTGAGTATTTCGCCGATCTGGTCGACCCCACGGCAGCACAGACCATGCTCACCGAGCGCCACGGCCCCACCTATCGGGATGTGATCCGACAGATGGGGCGCGACGGGTGGCTCGGGGTCGGGTGGCCGAAGGAGTACGGCGGCAAGGGATTCGGAGAGATCGAACAGCAGATCTTCACCAACGAGGCGGTGCGCGCCGACGTTCCGCTTCCCGCGGTGACCCTCCAAACGGTCGGGCCCACCCTCCAGGTACACGGAACCGACGAACAGAAGAAGCTCTTCCTCCCCAGAATCCTTGCCGGCGACGTCCATTTCGCGATCGGCTACACCGAACCCGACGCCGGGACCGACCTCGCATCGCTGACCACGACGGCGGTCCGCGACGGTGATCACTACGTGGTCAACGGGCAGAAGATCTTCACCACCGGCGGGCACGACGCCGACTACATCTGGCTGGCGGTCCGCACCGACAAGGACGCCCCCAAGCACAAGGGCATCTCGATCCTCATCGTCGACACCTCCGATCCGGGATTCAGTTGGACGCCGATCATCACCGCGGACGGCGCCCACCACGTGAATGCCACGTACTACAACGATGTTCGCGTCCCCGTATCGATGCGCGTCGGCGAAGAGGGCGGCGGGTGGAGACTGATCACCACGCAGCTCAACCACGAGCGGGTGATGCTCGGACCCGCCGGACGTATCGAGGGACTGGCGTCGCGTGTCCGTGCGTGGGCGTCGCGTCCGGGCCCCGACGGCACGGTGATCGCCAAGCATCCCGACGTGGCGCGGGCGCTTGCCCAGATCGACGCCTACGCGCGGATCAACGAACTACTCAACTGGCAGGTGGCGTCGACGGGGGAGGCCATCTCGATGGCTGATGCCGCGGCGACGAAGGTGTTCGCGACAGAGCGCGTGCAGGTGGTGTGTCGGATGATCGACGAGATCATCGGCCGTTACGGGGATTTCACCGATCCCGAGACCGCGGAGCTGGTGGACTGGCTCGACGTTCAGGAGAAGAGAAACGTGGTGATCACCTTCGGAGGTGGCGTCAACGAGGTGATGCGCGACATGATCGCCACCGCCGGACTGGGCCTGCCGAGGGCGAAGCGATGAGCGCCACTCCTTCTCCTTCTTCCTCTGCTGGTCGAGCGGCTCCGAGGAACGAGGAGCGTGTCGAGACCATCCGCACCGCCGCGCAGGCGATCATCGACGCCGGGCCGAGCGCGCCGACGCTCGGGCGTGACCCGGTGAACACCCCGATGATCAACAACTGGGTCGAGGCCATCGGAGACACGAACCCCGTCTACGTCGACGCCGACGCCGCGCGTGCCGCAGGACATTCGGGGATCGTCGCACCTCCTGCCATGGCGCAGGTGTGGACGATGCGCGGGCTGAACGGGCGGCGTACCGTCGACGATCCGCTCGGCCGGGCGTCGGAGCTCTTCGATGAGGCGGGTTACACCTCCGTCGTGGCCACCAACTGCGATACCACCTATCATCGCTATCTCGATGTGGGAGAGCAGGTCTCGCTCTCGGCTGAACTTCTCGACGTCGTCGGTCCCAAGCAGACGGCACTGGGGGAGGGTTGGTTCTTCACCACGCGCAACACCTGGTCGGTCGACGACGAGGTGGTCGCCGAGATGGATTTCCGCATCCTGAAGTTCCGGCCGCACGACGACGCCGCGACGACCGCCGACACCGAGGCCGGTGGCCTACCCTCCGATCTCGATCCCTCACGAATGTTGCGTCCCAGCGCATCTCGCGACACCGAGTTCTTCTGGGAAGGCGTCGCCGCCCACGAACTGCGCATCCAGAAACTCGACGACGGAACGCTACGTCATCCGCCGATACCCGCGACCTGGAAGCCTCGACTACCCGACGGCACGGTGCCGGTCACCGACTACGTCGTCGCGGCAGGCACGGGAACGGTCTACAGCTACGTGGTGCATCGCGCACCCAAGGTGCCCGGGCGCGAACTGCCTTTCGTGGTCGCACTCGTAGAACTCGACGATCTCGACGCGGTAGAAAGCGGCGACGGTGTACCGCTCTCCGCGCCCGTCCGAATACTCGCCGAGTTGCGCGACGTCGACCCCGCCGACGTGCACATCGGACTGCGCGTCGAGGCGATGTTCCTCGACTTTCCCGCCGACGAGGAGTCGGGCACCGACGCCTGGACGTTGCACGCGTGGCGCCCTACCGCACAGGAGGCACAGTGACCACACAGGAGGCCCAGTGACCACCAGCGCGATTCCCGCTATCGAAGTAGGAACGACGTTGCCGCCGTTGACAATCGACGCGACACCAACCTTTATCGTGTCCACAGCGCTGGCAACCCGTGACTTCCAGGACGTGCATCACGACCGCGATCTCGCTCAGGCCAAGGGATCCAAGGACATCTTTGTCAACATCCTGACCGACACCGGACTCGTCGAGCGATTCGTCACCGACTGGGCCGGTCCCTCATCGCGGATTCGTTCGATCAAGCTCACACTCGGTGTGCCGTGGTACGCCTACGACTCATTGACCTTCACCGGCGACGTGACCGGCGTCGACGACGATCTCATCACCGTTGCCGTCACGGGAACCAATGCACTTGGTAAGCACGTGATCTCGACGGTCACGCTCACGTGGGGAGGTCGCTGATGGGGAAGCTGTCGGGGGCAGCAGCGATCGCAGGCATCGGCGCCACCGAGTTCTCCAAGAACTCCGGACGCAGCGAACTACGATTGGCAACCGAGGCGGTGCAGGCAGCGCTCGCTGATGCCGGCCTGACCCCCGCCGAAGTCGACGGGCTGGTCAGTTTCACCATGGACACCAACTCAGAGATCGCCGTCGCCCGCGCGGTGGGAATCCCCGAGCTCACGTACTTCTCGCGCATTCACTACGGCGGAGGTGCGGCATGTTCGACGGTGCAGCAGGCGGCGATGGCTGTGGCCACGGGTGTCGCCGACGTCGTCGTGGCGTATCGGGCGTTCAACGAGCGGTCGGGTTTGCGCTTCGGACAGGTGAATTCGGCCGTCGCCAACCAGGAGAACTCGTCGGGTACCGACAACGCGTTCAGCTATCCGCACGGGTTGTCGACCCCGGCGGCGTTCGTCGCCATGGTCGCGCAGCGGTACCTGCACGAGTTCGGCGCCACGAGTGAAGATTTCGGACGCATCGCCGTCGTCGACCGCAAGCACGCGGCAACCAATCCCGAGGCGTTCTTCTACGGCAAGCCCATCACGTTGGACGACCATCAGCAGTCGCGCTACATCGCCGAGCCGTTGCATCTGCTCGATTGCTGTCAGGAGTCGGACGGCGGCGTAGCGATCGTCGTCGTATCGGCAGACCGCGCACGCGATCTATCGAATCCGCCTGCCGTGATCTCGGGGGCGGCGTCGGGCAGCGGCGTCGACCAGTTCATCATGACGAGCTACTACCGGGACGAACTCGCCGCATTGCCCGAGATGGGCTTGGTCGGGCGGCAACTATGGGAGCAGTCGGGATTGCGGCCGGACGACATGGACGCCGCGATCCTCTACGACCACTTCACGCCGTACACCCTGTTGCAGTTGGAGGAGTTGGGGTTCTGCGGCCGCGGCGAGGCAAAGGATGTCGTGCGAGAGCCGGGCGCGCTGGAAGTCGGTGGTCGGCTCCCGTTGAACACACACGGAGGTCAGTTGGGGGAGGCCTACATCCACGGGATGAACGGGATCGCCGAAGCGGTCCGGCAACTGCGCGGCACCTCGGTGAATCAGGTGCCGGGCGCGGAGCGGGTGGTGGTCACGGCCGGAACAGGGGTTCCGACAAGTGGTTTGGTGCTGACGGCGGCGTAAGAGCCGTGCAGCGCGGAGAGAGATGACGGGTCACAAGCAGTGCAGCAAGAGGAGCCAGCAGCAATGAAATTCAACCTCGCCGACGTCTTCGAGACAGTCGCCGATTCGGTCCCCGACCGCATAGCCCTCAGCTACGGCGGACGGCAGATCAGCTATGCCGAGCTCGATCGACTTTCGAGCCAGGTCGCGCACATGTTCGCCGCGCAGGGCATCGGACTCGACGACAACGTGTCACTGTTTCTCAAGAACAGCGTCGAACACGTCACCAGTCTGCTCGGCCTGCTGAAGGTCCGCGCGGTGCCGGTCAACGTCAACTATCGCTATACCAATGCCGAGCTGGGATACATCTTCGACAATTCCGACTCGCGGGGAATCGTCGTCGAAGAGCCGGAGCATCAGCGCAGCGTCGCCGCCCTGCTGTCCGAATTGCCGCTCGTGAGAACGGTATTCGTCATCGGCGAGATCGTCGACGAACTGCGCGCGGCGGCCGACGATCTGCCCGACGGACGCACTGTGCAGATCGTGCCGTTCTCTGATTCGGAGAAAATGTCCGACGCAAAGGATTTCGAGCCGCGGACCGGCGACGAGCACTATCTCCTGTACACGGGCGGCACCACCGGCTATCCGAAGGGCGTGATCTGGCGCCACGACGACTTCTTCCGCAAGCCGATCTCCGGTGGCAACCCGTATGGCGAGGCGCGCAAGGATCTTGCCGAAGTCGGTGCGGCGGTGAAGGATTTCCCGTCGATCGCCTTCAATATCGCCGCACCGCTGATGCACGGCGCGGCGTCGTATTCGTTGTTCACCTTCCTCACGCTTGGCGGTCGGTTGGTGCTGATGCGCGACTTCGATCCGGCCGCAATCGTGTCGGGCATCGAGGATGAGCAGATCCAGATCATCCTCATCGTCGGCGACGCGATGGGAATGCCGCTCGTCGAGGAACTCGAGCGTCGCAAGGGCGACGTCGATCTGTCGTCGCTGTTCTCGATCACCTCCGGCGGTGCGATCTGGTCGCAGCACGTCCGTGAGCGGATGGCGGCGGTCAAGCCGGATCTGGTGCTGCGTGACAATTTCGGCGCGTCGGAGTCGGGCAACGACGGCGAGATCATGATGGACGACAACGGCAACCTTCGGGTGCCGCCGACGGACAAGATGATGGTGGTCGACGAGTCGCTCAACGAGATCACCCCTGGCTCAGGCGATGTCGGATACATCGCGCGAATCGGCAATGTGCCCCTCGGCTATTACAAGGACGAGGCCAAGTCGGCCAAGACATTTCCGACACTTCCCGACGGTCGACGCATCTCGGTGCTCGGCGACATGGGAACAGTCGAAGCCGACGGCACCATCGTGTTTCTCGGGCGTGGTTCGCAATGCATCAACACCGGCGGCGAGAAGGTCTACGCCGAGGAGGTCGAGGCGACGCTGCACGCGCACCCCGCCGTGGCCGACGCTCTCGTCGTGCCGGTACCCGATCCCAAATACGGGCAGCGGGTCGGTGCGGTGGTCGCGGTGGCGCAGGGCGAATCGGAGCCGACTCTCGAAGACTTGCAGACGCATTGCCGCGAATCGCTGGCGGGCTACAAGGTGCCGCGCCTCGTCGTCTTCGTCGACGAGGTCAAGCGGACGCCCGCAGGCAAGGCCGACTACAAGTGGGCGAAAGCCACCGCTGCCCAGGCGCCCGCGGCCCCGGAGTCGGCAGGCGTCTGACGCACACTCGGCCCGACGGTGCACCCACTCGGCGTAACGCAGCACCCACTCGGCGTAACGCGACGCCCACTCGATCGGCCGTTTGCCGCGCGAAGGGGGCGCCGAATGTATACGGTGTTCATCGTGAGTAAGCGAAGCAGGGTCGGGCGTCGGGTTGGCGTGATGGTGTCGGCGATGGCAGTGGCCGTTGCGACGGTGTCGGCGGTGGCCGGCGCCCCGCCCGCACATGCGGCCCCGAGCGGTGCGTCGGGCACTGTGGTGTCCACCGAGCCGCTCCCGGCGCGCATTACCGTCCCCGGTGCGGTCGATGCAAAGCGAATCACCTACTGGACCAAGGGCGTTCGCGATGTGCCTGCGCTGTCGAGCGGTGCTGTCTATCTCCCGCCGGGTACTCCTCCCAAGGGTGGCTGGCCGGTGATCGCGTGGGCGCACGGTACTACCGGGCTCGCCGATCACTGTGCCTACTCCATCGGCGGTCCGGTCGCCGTCGAGCGTGACTGGGAGTACCTCGGCTCGTGGATGTCCAAGGGATACGCGGTGGTCGCCTCGGATTATGTGGGGCTCGGTACGCCGGGTAACCATCCGTATCTGAACGGTCGGGTCGAGGCGCACAGCATCGTCGACAGCGTGAAGGCGGCACGGCAGGTGTATCCGCAGTTGTCGCGCAAGTGGGCGGTCGTCGGGCAGTCGCAGGGTGGCGGAGCCGCGATCACGACGGCTCGCTACGCAACCCAGTTCGGTGGCAAGGATCTGGACTATCGGGGCGCCGTCGGGACCGGCGTTCCGGCATACATCGAGAATCTCGTTGCGGCGCTTGGTCGTCCGTCGCCGGTCCGACTAGGCGGGTTCTCGCCCAACACGACGATCTACGTGATGTACATCCTCTCCGGACTGCGGACGTCGTTCCCGGAATGGAACATCAACTCGTTCCTGACCCCGTACGGGCGCTACTGGGTCGACAAGGCCGAGACCCTGTGCGACTCCGACAATGAGCTCGGCGGTCTGGTCCGGTCCCAGAAGGTCGATCCCGGAAAGCTGTTGAGCCGCCCGCTGTCGGACATTCCCGGATTCCAGGCGAAACTCACCGACTACATGGGCATCCCCGAATCCGGCTACGACCGACCATTCTTCATCGGACAGGGCGGCCTCGACACCGATGTGAACACTCCCGGAGTGTTGCTCCTCGTGTCGCGACTCAAGGCGAACAACCAGCCGGTCACGTTCCGGTTCTATCCGAACCAGGACCACAGTGGCACGGTCAATGCGTCGAAGGGTGACTCGATCCCGTTCGTGGCCAAGCTCTTCGGCTGACCCACACGGCCGCGAGTTGTGCCGGGGCTCACCCGAAAGCCCGCAGCCCGACCCACAGTGCGAGCACGGCGGCGGCCAGTGTCAGCGGCACCGACACCAGTCCGAGCGACAGATAGACACGCGACGACGTCGACGCCGAGTGTCGACGCATGACGTCACGCCACAGCAGATTGGCCAGCGACCCGAACACGGCCAGGTTGGGGCCGATGTTCACACCGAGCAGTATCGCGAGCACCAGCGCCGGTTGACCCGCCACGAGCGGGACGAGCAGCAGCGTCGCCGGGAGATTGTTGAACAGGTTGGCGGCGATCGCCGCGATCACCGCGGCACCCAGCAGCGCGAGAAGTCCTGCCCCGGAGGGCATCAGCGTCGAGAAGAGATCACCCACGGGGCCGTTGCGCACGGGCAGGATGATCACACCCAGCGCGGCAACGAAGATCAGGAATGGGACTCCTGCGGCGCGGACGGCGTCGACGCATGTTGCGGCCGGTGCCCGCCACAGCGACGGCAACGCCATGACCAGCGCCCCGATGCCCGCCACGGCGGCCAGCGGGACACCGAGGGGTTCTGCGACGACGAATCCCACGAGAAGCACGCCGAGCGCGGCCAACGTCAGCAGCGGCGCTCGTGGCGACTCGCCTGCTCCCGAATTGTCGTGCGCCACATCGGGTACGTCTGGTTCGGGAGGGTCGTCGACCTCACGTTGTCCACGGGGAGACCGCAGGTCTGCGGCGAAGAACCACCGAAAGACGAGATATTCGACGACGATCGCCGCGACCCACGGCCACGCCATGATGGCGGCGAAGCGCGTGAACGACAGCCCGGCCGCGCCGAAGGCGAGCAGATTGGTCAGGTTGGAGACGGGTAGAAGCGTCGAGGCGCTGTTGGCCAGATGGTTGCTCGCGTAGGCGATGGGTGTGACCCGCGCGCCGATGTGTCGTGCGGTCAGCACCGCCACCGGGGTCAGCAGGACGATCGTGGTGTCGAGGGACAGTACAGCGGTCGTGATGGCTGCCACCACGAACACGATGCGCAGCAATCCGATCGCCGAACCGCGACTCCACCTGGCCAGTACCACCCCGACCCAGACGAAAACGCCTGCGCGTGCGCAGATCTCGGCGACGACGAGCATCGCCGCGAGAAACCCGATCGTCGGCAGCATGAACCGTACCTCTGCCAAGGCGGTGTGCCAGTCGACGAGACCCAGCGCGACGACGAGCACAGCCGCCGGAACGGCGACAACTGCGGCGGGGACGCGTGTGACCGATACGGTGGCGACGATGGTCACGACCATCACGACGACCGCGACCACGGTGCCGAACGCGCTGCTCGCCTCGATCACCGGAGCGAGCCTACGCTGCTCACCTGTCCGTGGAGCGTTGACTGTCGCCGTCGGCCCAGCCGAACTCGTTTGTCCCTGTCACAGGTTCCCCCTCGCCGGTTCCGGTACCGGTGTCGGTGACCGCGACGACACGACGAGGAGCGAGCCACAGCAACACGGCTGCGCCTACGAGGAGGACCGCCCCGAGGACGACGCACGCCTGATTCATCGGCGTGACGAACGCGTCTTGCGCGCCGTCGAGGATGGCGCGTGCCAGACCGCTCGCCTGCGCGGGAAGTCTGTGTGCCACCTCGGTGGCCTCCGCCAGTGACTTGCCGATGCGAGTCGACGCCTCGTCGGCCTGGGCGAGAAGCGCCTGGCCACCCGCCGTGTCGCCGGCGGCGATGCGTTGGCGTCCGGCGGCGTCGAGTTGGTCGTGAGCGAGTGCGCTCGTCGGCCCGATTCGGGCGGAGTACCCGGCCGCGAGCAGCGACCCGGCGATGGCGATCCCGATGGCCGCACCGAGTTCGCGCGCTGTGTCGTTGACCGCCGACCCGACGCCCTGGTTGTCCAGCGGTGTATTCGACATGATGGCCGTGGTCGACGGTGCGGTCGCGAGTCCGATACCGGTCGCGATGACTCCTGTCATCGCCGCGAACACCGGGTAACTGTCGTAGTCGACGAGCCCTAGGAGCAGCATGCCGATGCCTGCGACGAGGATTCCGCCCGCGAGAACGAAACGCAGCGAGTGGAACCGCACGGCGACCCAGTTGCCCACGAGCGCGAAAGCGCTGACGCCGACGACCATGGGCATCAGTGCGAAAGCCGATTGCAGCGGGGAGTAGCCCATCACCAGTTGCAGTCGCTGCAACATCAGATAGAAGGCGCCGAAGGACGCGAAGAATTGCAATGCCACCGAGAGTGCGCCGGAACCGAAGGCGCGGTTGGTGAACAGTCGGACGTCGAGCAGCGGGTCGGTGATGCGTAGTTCCACCACGCAGAACGCGGCCAACAGCACCAGTCCGCCGATCAGGGTGAACAGTACGAGCGCGTCACCCCAACCCCGGTGCGGTGCTTCGAGAAGACCGAAGACGATTCCGGTCACGCCGAGGACCGAGAGGGCGGTACCGCCGAAGTCGAAGCGTCCGGGGTTGCTGTCGCGGGAGGTTCCGATCGTCAGGCACAGCAGAGCGGTCACGAGGGCCGATGCCGCGAAGGTGATGAAAATCGAGTGCCACGAGAAGAATTCGAGCAGCACACCGGTGACGAAGAATCCCGCGATCGCTCCCGCACCTGCCACCGCAGCCCAAATGCTCACGGCGATACTGCGCTTGTCCGTGGGCACGCCGGAGGTGATCAGCGACAGCGTGGTGGGCATGATGAGCGCCGCAGCGGCGCCTGCCAGGATTCGGGTGCAGATCAACTGGGTGGGATTGGTGGTCCAGATCGCCAGCAGCGAGGCGACGGCAAAAATGACGAGACCGACGATCAGGACCTCGCGCCGACCGAACCGGTCGCCGATGGCGCCTGCCGGAAGTAGAAGTGCCGCAAGGGCTAACGTGTAGCCGTCGACGATCCACGTCATCTCGCTCGAGTCGGCGCCGATGTCGACGGCGATGTCGGCCAGAGCGGTGTTCAGTGCGGCCATCGCCGCGACCACCATGCTGACCGCAGCGCAGGCGATCAGAATCAGCCATGCCGCACGTGTGTTCTCGCGGGTCAGTCTCGTGCGTATCAGCCCGGCCATTTCGTCCCCGTGGGTATCGTGTCGAGGTTATTCGCGACACGCTGCCGGGAAACACCCCAAACTCCTGCACCATGTGACACATTTATCACTGTAGTAACACACCGGGAGTATTCGACAAGGTAGTTGGCGGGTGTCCCGGACGATCGAAAGTGAGAGATCATGGCCTCATCCCAGGTCGCATCTTCACGAGCAACCGACACGACGCCGGTCCGCCTGCACATCTGGCGGGTGTTGTCGATGCTGGCCGCGCTGATCGCGGTCGGTGTGGTGTTGGTTCTCATCCTCACCTCCGCGGCCTAGCGCGACCAGCCGACACGTCGGACTCAGCCCGCGTACTTCTCGACGACTGCGCCGACTCGCGGAAGTGCCGCGGCCACATAGTTTTTCGCCTTGCCGCGCAGCGAGTTGTATGCCTTCGCCAGTGCAGGCTTGGCATTCGATACCTGATCGTCGGTCACCTGAAGCAGTGCTTCGGAGGCCGCGTCGGAATTGTTCGCGAGATGATCGCCGAACGCGACTCCCGCGGGCTTGCTGTCCCAGAACGGTTGCAGCGCAGCGAGAAAGTCGGGCAGCAACTGATCGGTGGCCCGAGTCACGATGTCCGGCTTGATCTTCTGGACTGCGCCGTATGCCGCTTTGACAGCGGCTCCGCTGAGGCCCTTCTGCTCCGACACCTCGGCGTCGATCACGCCGACGAAATCGTTGACCACTGCCGGACGGTTGGCTCCGAGCAGTGACTGCAGCGAATCGCTCATCGAATCTCCTTCTTGGTCCGTGGCACGGCCACGGCAGGTTGCGGGAATGACCGTCAGTGACCTTATCGGTTCCGTCTGCGATGGTGCGCGCTGGCGGCATCCGGTCTTCGACGTCGAATTTCCGCGACTCCCGTCGACTGCTCAGCGGCGTTTGTCCACGACCACGTTCGCCAGCGCCGGGGCGTTCTCGCGGTCGATCACCGAGGCGGTCACCAGGAGCCTGTCGGCCTCGTCCCACACCGCAACGTCGAGAGTCTCACCCGGGAACACCACGCCCGCGAAGGTTGCCGAGAAGTCGGCCACCGCAATGACATCGCCGTCGAGGAGTTCGTCGACGACGGCCCGGCACACCGATCCATACGTGCACAGGCCGTGCAGGATGGGACGCGGAAAGCCGGCGGCCGCGGCGAATGCCGGGTCGGAGTGCAGGGGATTGCGGTCGCCGCACAACCGGTAGAGCAGCGCCTGGTTCGGCAGCGTGGGGACCTGCAGGGTGACATCGGGTGCTCGGTCGGGATAAGCGACTTTGCTCGACGCTCCGCGTTCGCCTCCGAAACCGCCCTCGCCCTTGGCGAAGATCGACGACCGCTCGGTCCACAGCGGTTCGCCCGTCTCGTCGACGGTGACGCCCTCGGAGATGATGACCGCCGCGGACCCCTTGTCCTGGACCTCGACAATCCGCTTGCGCGTCGTCGCCTTGCCCTCCGGCGGCAGTGGTCGGTGCGCGGTGATCTGCTGGCTGCCGTGGACGACCTTCGCCAGATCGATGTCGATGCCGGGGAAGGAGACCGTGGGAGCCTGCGTCGCGTGGAACGTCGCGGCGACCGTCGCGAACGTCGGTAGCACCTTGGGAGCGGCGTCGTCGACGTAGCGCAGGCCGGCGGCGTCGAGCGGATCACGGGCTGCTCCGACGGCGAGGTGGTAGAGCGCAACGTCGGATGCCGTCCACGAGAAGGTGACCTCGGGCAACTCTGCCCCGACTGCGACCGATGGATCGATGGGCACGGCTTACGCTCCTGCCGTCGTCGACGTCGGGGTTGCCTGCCCGGTGCGTGCGGCGGCGTCGAGCGCGGCGAGGTAGCCGAAGACGAGCGCGGGGCCGATGGTGGCGCCGGGGCCGGCATAGGTGTGGCCCATGACCGGTGCGCTGGTGTTGCCCGCGGCGTAGAGGCCCTCGATGACCGAGCCGTCCGGTCGCAGCGCGCGGCCCGACGCGTCGGTGTCGATGCCGCCCTTGGTGCCGAGGTCTCCCGGCACCATCTTGACCGCGTAGAACGGCGCCTTGCGGACCGGCCCGAGGCTCGGGTTGGGCTTGTTGGCGATGTCGCCGTAGTAGTGGTCGTAGCCGCTCTCGCCGCGATGGAAGTCGGCGTCGACGCCGGACTTCGCGAATCCGTTGAAGCGTTCGGTTGTCGTGGTCAGCGCGTCGGCAGGGACGCCGATCTTGTCGGCGAGCTCGGAGATCGTGTCGGCTTTGACGACGACCCCGGAATCAAACCACTTCTTGGGCAACGGTTGTCGCGCGTTGATCCCCGCGAAGAGGTATCGGTTGCGGCACGTCTGGTCGAAGATCAGCCAGCCGGGTACGTTCTCTCCCGGGCCGTCGCCCTGGCCGAACTCGCCGCCATACATCTGGTGCACGGCCTCCACGTAGGGCAGTGATTCGTTCATGAATCGCTCGCCGCGCATGTTGACGATGAACGTGCCGGGGACGGAGCGTTCGGAGAGTGCGAACCACGGCCCGCGCGGCAGGGGAATGGTCGGTCCCCACCAGGCGTCGTCCATCAGCGACACCGCGGCGCCGATCTTGATGCCCGCGTTGATCCCGTCACCGGTGTTCGACGGCGCGCCCGTCGTCCAGTCCGCCCCGATCGGTTCGCGCTGATATTTGCGGCGCATCTCGACGTTGCGCTCGAATCCGCCGCAGGCGAGGATCACGCCTTTCTCGGCGCGGATGTCGAACTGCTGACCGTCGGATTCCGCTCTCACCCCGACGACACGGCCGTCATCGGTGAGAAGGTCGACGAGGCCGGTGTTCAATCGCAGTGGCACGCCGGCCTGTCGAACGCCGAGCAGCAGTTCGGCGGCGAGTGCCGCACCCATCGCGATGAGCTTCTTGCCGCGCGAGCGTGCCCAGAAGAATCGACCGCCGACCTTGGCCATCCGCGCCGGGCCGCGCCAATGGCGTATACCGGTGTTGAGCCAGCGGTAATCCGATTGCAGCACAACCATATTGAGCGGCGCCTTGGTGTACTGCGGGTGCAGGGTGTCGAGGTCGTCGCCGAGTGCTCGTGCATCGAATGGCCGAGGTTCGACGCTGCGCCCGCCCAGCCGACCGCCCGGCGCTTCGGGGTAGTAGTCGGAGTAGTTCTTCACCCATTCGAGGTCGAGAGGGGCGTGCTTCATCAGGAAGTCGAGCGCCTCGGGGCCGCGGTCGATGTAGGCGTCGATGCGGTCTTCGCGTGCGTGCTCGCCGATGATCGCCTTGACGTACTCGCGGGCCCGCTCGGGTGTGTCGTCGACGCCGTCGCGCTTCAACACGGAGTTGTTCGGAATCCAGACGCCGCCACCCGAGCGCGACGTCGAGCCTCCCCAGTACGGCGACTTTTCGATGATCACCGTCGTGAGGCCCTGCGCCGCTGCGGTGATCGCGGCACTCAGCCCTGCCGCACCCGCACCCACGACGATGACGTCGTAGGTCTCTGGTTGTCCTTGCTCGCGCTCGCCTGCCATCGGGTTCCCTTCGTGCTCCGCGGTGGAACGTGTTCTATCTACGAATTAGAACACGTTTCAGAAATGTGGCGCCAGGGTGTGGGAGAGTCGGTGCGCATGGAGCATGGGCGAGTTGTGGTGGTGACCGGCGCGAGCCGCGGCGCGGGCAGGGGAATCGCGCTCGCGCTGGGCGCGAGCGGGGCGACGGTGTACGTGACCGGCCGGACCGCGAACGACGGCGACAGCGGACTACCCGGTTCGGTGAATTCGACTGCTGCCGAGGTGAGCGCTCGCGGCGGCGTCGGTGTTCCGGTGGTGCTCGACCACGCCGACGACAAGGCGGTCGCCGCACTGTTCGAGCGAGTCGGTGACGAGAACGACGGCTTCCTCGACATCCTGGTCAACAACGCGCTGACCCTGCCGGACGCATTGACGGGGAAGGGTCCGTTCTGGAGCAAGCCGCTCTCGCTCACCGACCTGTTCGACGTCGGAATGCGCTCGACGTATGTCGCAAGCCATTTCGCCGCACCGCTTCTGGTGCACCGCGGTTCGGGCCTGATCGTCAATACCTCCTCCTTCGGTGGCGCCTGCTACATGCACGGACCCGCGTACGGCGCGGGCAAGGCTGCCGTCGACAAACTGGCTCACGACATGGCCGTCGACTTCCGGCCGCACGACGTCGCCGTGATCTCGCTGTGGATGGGCCTGCTGCTGACCGAGCGCACCCGCGCGGCATTCGCCGATCACCCGGATGCGTATGCCGGTCTCGCCGCCAACGCCGAATCGCCGGAGTTCGTGGGGCGGGTCG